>JACZYS010000163.1:0-1500 GCA_022570975.1 Candidatus Zixiibacteriota bacterium
TGGTAGCGGTCTAAACGAAAAGGAAGAGCATAGGAAACAAAATGTACTTGATGCCCTCTTAAGGCCAACTGCTGGCCTAATTCGGTAGCCACAATTCCCGAACCGCCGGCAACAGGGTAGCAGGTGATGCCGATGTTCATTTAGTTTTTATACTCCGAAAGACGGATGACCTGATGGGCTGTTTCTTCGCTGTCTAAGGCGTCATAAATGAAATCAATAATTTGAAATCCATAGCGGGCAATAAAATAATTTATATTCAAAGTTCTTTCCTGAAATTTCCTGGCCGGATACAAGGCATTTCTCAGGCGATAAATTTTATCTTTGGTCTCCTGTGATTTTTTCTTGTGTGACGAGAAAAGTTTTTCCTCAAATGCATTTAATTGAAAATCAATTTTCCCTGTGATTTGGTCGGCAAATTTTTCAAGCGAGGGATCAAATTTCAAGGATTGATCAGAGAATTTTTTGATTTTCTCTTTTATCTCATTTCGTAATTCTTTTGTCTGTTCCTCTATATCCTGTGGGAAAGATTTGGCCAGAACACGGTTGATAATCTGCTCAATATCTGATGATAATTCTGTAAAACCAATATCAAATTCTTTCATTAGTTTTTCAAACCGCTTTTCAAGCAGGGTGGCGGTAGCTCTTGGTTTGTGAAATGGCGGAGCCAGATTAAAAAATTCAAAAATTGGGTTTATCTGGGCCAGATAAGCAATCTCTGCCGGCCCGCCCTTCTGGCTCAAAACCGGAAACAAAAAAGATTGTAAAACCGGACGGGTCATGACATCGGGAGAAAAACGGTGAGGGTGTTTTTCCAGACAACCAATCAGTTCATCTTTTGTAAAAAGCCTGTCGCCTACTTTAAAATTATCCCCTTCACGGAGGATTGGCTTGCGTCCTTCAAGATTATAAAACATAAAAGTGGCATTGTCAGGTTTTTCAACCTGCACATGATACCCCTGCTTTTGAATGGCAGAATTTGTCGCCGTTACAATTTTGTGGAGCTCTTCCTGTCTTTCTATTATCTGTTTAAAAAACGGCAGGGCCATTTTTTTGGCTTCTTTATCACCCGGCGAAAAGAAGACAAGGCCACTGTTTTCTGTGATTTTTGCCATAAATTTTGAAAATGCGGAAACATAATTATCTTCTGAAGTATATGATGATTCCAGAAGATCGTATAACCCGGGAGTAAAATCTGACTGCCCCAGTGCTTCTTTTAATTCTTCTTTGGCGCGGTGGAGCTCGGTGTAATCAGTAAATGACAGTTCAGCGATAGGCAATTCCAGCTGAGGATTAGTCTTATATTTTATTTCCACAATTTCCGACTGTCTGTTTAAGAGATGGGTGTGATTGACTTCTTCAAAGTCATGGTCATCGCCAGCAATCTGAGTGATCCCGCGCGACTGGCGGATCTGGCGGCCAGCAATCTCGAACTCAAGGTCCCCGAGGCGCAGGGAATCCTCGAGGCCATCCCGCCGCTCGACCGCCTGGCGCGGGTCCACG
>JACZYS010000163.1:1510-5694 GCA_022570975.1 Candidatus Zixiibacteriota bacterium
TATAGTTTTGCAGATTTTGCCACAGCCAGGGCCTTAAGAACTACAAGAAGCGGACCACCAAAAAGAACCGCCTGCTGTCCGGCAAAAACAACCACGGCATCCTTTTCTTTTAGCTTATTGATGTTTTCCATAGTTTTGCCCGACACATTATATGATTCGTTTTGATTGGTAAGGATTTTTACTAACTTTTCCCGGTTGTATGAAATGTTATCAAGTTTTTCCGAGATGTTATCAATGCCCGAAGAAAAATAAAAATTCTTCGCCGTCTGATTACCGTTTAAGTAATCAAGGTAAATGCTGGAATACCCCAAATCTTTTGTCGGCTCTATTAAAATATTGCTCAATTGCTCATAATTCCAATCTACAATTTGTTTTCATTTATTAAGTAATTAACAGTTAAGGGCGTTAATTGTTTCAAGGCTAATATTAAATGTTAAAGCCATTTTTTCTTCCTGAAAAACATAAGCAAGCCCGAGACAATGACCGACATAATTCCAAGCGAATAGAAATATCCGTTTTCCAAATGCAATTCGGGCATAAATTCGAAATTCATGCCCCACAGGCCGACCATAAATGTCGGGGGAATAAACAGAACCGTAAAAATGGTCAGGAATTTTATAATCTCATTGGTTTTGGTTGAAACTGAAGAGTAGTATGTTTCCAGTGAAGAGTTCAATATCTCCCGATGAAAGTTTGCCAGATCATCAATTCGTAATAAATGGTCATGGATATCAGAAAAATACACGGCCGATTTTTCGCTGATTTGTGAAAAGTCCCCCCGGGCAAATCTTGACACCAATTCTTTTTGAGGCATGACCATTCTTTTTAAACTGACAATATCTCTCCTCAAAGTATAAATTGCCTTGACCGTTTCTTTATCCGGTTCACCCAGCACATCCGTTTCTACTTCCTCAATTTCATATTCCAAAATATCCAGAGTGGAGTTATAGTTATCTACAATAGCATCTATGACCGCATGAAAAAGGAATTCGGCGCCTCTTGAAAAGAGCCTTTCATCATTTTCTGCCCGTTGATAGAGTTCGTCAAATATGCGGTGCTCCTCATAATGAACGGTAACTAAAGCGTTCTTATATAAAAAGAAATCAATCTCGCGGTTTTTCAGTCCCCCATTTTTGCCAAAAAAATCAACAATCTGAAAAACCACAAAAATATAATCATCATAATCATCAACTTTGGTGCTCGGCTTTTCAGAAATAACATCCTCAATGGCCAGAGGGTGAAATTTAAAATCATGCCGCAAAATATAAAGCTCTTTATCGTCAGGGTTGCACAGGTCTACCCAGAGGACAGAATCTTTTTTCTCAAGCAGCTTGTCGAAGTTCTCTGTTCCATCTATCACTTTCACCGGTTCGTTGGCTTGATAATAAAATGACCTGATCATGCGCTGCCTCTTTCCTCCACAAACTGTCCTTCTTCATCAACCCTTGTATATACGGAGTCATCTGCATGACTGGACTTGATTTCTTTAAGCGAAACTCTTTCATAATGCAAATAAATATATCCAAGTACGAATATGGGGATCAAATCTATCAAGTGAAGTGCCAGAGCAAACAAGACGGCATCGGTTCTCCCTACGGCAAAAACAGCCAGCGATGAACTAACGGCCAGTTCAAAGGTACCGGCATTGCCGGGCGTAACCGGAATCATAACAGCAAGAGTGTTGATAATCATTACTGCAGCGGCAGCGGCAAAAGGAAGGTCTAATCCAAAGGAAAGCAGCAAAAAATATACTACCAGAGCATGTAATCCCCAGGAAATAATCGAATAAAGCATTGAGGACAGGAGATGCTGGCTTGATTTGAGAAGTTCCATGCCTCTTGTGAATGAGCGGATGAATTTTTTTACGCCGACATAGAGCGAAGGGGATTTTTTCTTTAAAATCTTTTCCCAGAAATTTTCAATTTTCTGCCGGTGGTGAATTAAGACGTAAAGAGCAATGACAATTATTGAAGTTACTATAAAAAGGATTCTGCTCATTTCTCTATACTTTTCAGGAAAAGCAAATGCTAATGATGTCAGATACAAAAAAACAACCAGACTTAAGGCATCAAATATCACTTCCAGAAGGATTGTGGAAAAGATGAAAGTCTTGCGGATTTTTTCTTTTTTTGAAAAAAGAAAAATTCTGCCCACCTGTCCGGTTAGAACCGGCATCATTATATTTAATATCTGACCTGCGGAAAAAAGGGTGACAGCTCGCCTGATCGAAAGTACTTTCCGTTGAGAGAGTATTACTCTCCATCTGAGAGCCTTTAAGATTATAAAAAGAAACGAAGCAACGACCGACGGAATGAGGTAGTAATAATTTACTCCCTCAAGGAGGAGCTTCATATCTGTTAAGGTGACATCTTTAATACAGTAAGCCAAAAGGCCGACAGCAATAATTGTCCCCCAAAATTGTTTGTTTTTCAATATCATACTATATGCAATATTCCAATAATCTGTTCTCGGATAATAAGATAGATTCTCGCTAATTTGTAGTCAATTGAAATAAAATGAAGAAATCGGTTTTTTGGGAGAATTAAATCTCTTCAAGGGCGTTTTTTGCTATCCAGCCTCTTCTTTTGTTGCTGAAAATAACATTGACGTATTCCCCTGATTCAGAAAGGATTTCAACAACAAGGCCGGGACTTCCCTCAAATTCCCGGTCGGACTGTTCTGATGGACCGGTTAATATTGTGCTCTCCTCTGATATAATCACAGCCCGGCGGATAACATACTCTGCCTGATATTTGTAGGTTGTTAGTGAGGCAACAACTATAAAAACCGAGAGCGAAAGTATTGTCAAAACATTTAAGACCGGATTTATCATAACCAAACCATATTTTAATATCAGCATGGTGATGAAGAGAATGAACATGAACGATGAGACCCAGCCAAGAAGATTGAGCGTGTATGAGGCTACAAAATTGTCAAGTAAGGCACCAACCGGATTAAGTTCTATACCTTCCATTTGAACGGAAGTAAACTGTTGCGCAAAATTTAAGTTATGATCAATATTCTCATTTGACGGCATAAGTCTTTTGGCTTTTAAGTAATACAAAATGGCATGGCCTAAGTCACCGTTTTTAAAATAGCCGTTGCCCAAATTAAAATATATTGCATCTGACTCAAAACCGCTTTCAATCACTTTCATATATGACTGAATGGCTTGCTCATATTTTTTCTCTTTGTATAAACTGTTTCCCTTTTCGAAATCTTCAATTGCGGACTGTGATGCAAAGGCAGAAAATTGAACCATAAAGAGAATCAAAACAATAGATATGATTTTAAAATAATTATGCAAAATTCAACCCTTCCAGCTTGACCATTATCTCTTCGGTTTTTGAAAGAGTTTCAATCATCTCCGCTTCTGGAATTGTTGAAGGAGCAAATCTGGCGAATTCTGATTTTTGCAGAGTCTCTTTAATCTCATCAATCAATTCTCCGTTTGCATTATTTTCTGCCAACAATGTTGTTATGCTGTCGATAGTAATCCCGTGTGGGGAAATATTTAACTTGTCCGCAATATAAGATGAAAGAACGAGATATATCTCGGTGAAATATTCTTCAGATTTTTGAGTAGTTGCCAGTGACCTTGCCTTGGACAATCTTTTTTTTGCTTTTTTACTTGCTGACCGGGAGCGGGCATAACCGATATTACCGGCCAGTTTTTCTCTGCGCCGCCTCACTAAAACAGTGCCGGCCAGTAACAGAACCGGAATGGAATTGAAAATAATATATCCCTTTGTAAGAAGCAGAACTTCGCCAACAGGGCTAACATCGCCGATATTCTCATTGATAAAGATTATCTCGTTGGCTTTACTTCCTATTGTAAAATCCGGCGATGCATAAGGAACATCGGGGGAGCCCGTATACCCCTCCGGTTTGGTAACATTTATTTTTATCGGTTTGGTTGAAATTGTGCGATACTTGCCGCGCCGGGGGTCGAAATAATTAAACGAGACCGATGGGATTTCAAGTTGTCCCGGTCTTTTGGGAATGAAAATTTCTTCATAAATTTTTGTTCCGCCAATTTTGTCTTTTACTTTTGAGATGTTTTCACTTGATGATGCCCGGTAAATTCTGAATTCATCCATTTTTTTTATTTCCGGTTCGGCTACTGATTTTATATTCCCGATTCCCTTGATTCTGAACCTTACTGAAATTGGCTGGTTTAATTC
>JACZYS010000164.1 GCA_022570975.1 Candidatus Zixiibacteriota bacterium
TTATTTTCAAATCCACCTTCCCCTTTACCAAGCGGACAGTTTGACACGATTATTATCAGTAACCTTCAAGTTGGCGTAATATATTTCGTAGGGATAAAAGCTATTGATGATGATGGCAATGAGTCTCCAATTGCTACGGCCTCAGGCTATTCAAGAGGCATCCAGACTCCGGATATCTCTGCTGATTCATTGATAACAGATACAGTTAACTTTATGGCCACAGTATTTGCTCAAACAGTTCAATCATATAATTCACTCTTCTATGAATTTGAGCTGGATAGTGACAGTGCCTATTCTAATCCGCAAAAAGTAACTCAAACAAGTTTTGACAGTTATGCCTCGGCAACGTTTACAAATCTTTCTGCCAGTGTTATATATTTCTGGCGCAGCCGGGCTATTGCTTCGGATTCATCGGAATTTTCAGAGTGGTCGCTGTCGAGAGCATTTATTCTCACAAGCGGTTTCATTAATCTTGGTCCGACTTCACCGACTCTTCTTTCCCCGGCCGATTTTGACAGCCTGACTACAACAACTCCTGCGTTTGTCTGGAGCAATTCTATTGATCCGGAAGGTGATCTGCTTACTTATGATATTGAAGTATATGATTCGAATGGGGTGACCGTTATTGGGTCTGCATCCGGAATCTCCGAAGGTAACAACGATCAGACCAGCTGGACTATTGGTAATGGACTACTCATTGAGGGGAATTCATATACCTGGAGAGTTAGGTCATTTGACGGCGACTTATACTCTGCCTGGACAAGCCTCAATGCCTTTGCGGTTATTTCACTCGATGCCGGATTTGGCGATGAACCGTTTAAAGCTTATGCTTATCCTAATCCGGCCAGCAAGAGCAGTGGTGATTTTCTTACTTTCGTCCTTCCTTCTGAACCGGTTTCTCTTTTGATTCAGTCAGTATCTGGTGAAAAAATTATATTAAAGAACAACTTGACTGACCAGTTTAGCTGGAACTTGAGAAATTCTTCCGGTGAAATAGTTTCTGCCGGCGTTTATCTCTGGTATATATCCCCCAACGGCAGCAAGGGGAAAATCATGGTAAAACCATAGCTAACAGGGCCGATAGATAAACACATTTTATTAAAAGACTCAATAGAAAATTCAAAGTTGATGTTTCTGTTTAATAATGTTGAATTTTCCTTAGTCACTTCACAATTTTCATCTCACAAAATAATATCACTTGATATGTCTTGGGATTTCATAAATTTCTTCTTTAAGGATATTATAATACTGCCGTAAAACCCCGGATTCCCAACAGTTATATCAATGTGTTTTCTGATCCTGTTCACTACCTTTTTTTTATGTGGAGTACTCATACCTGACAAGTCAAATTCTAATATTATGCCCTTGTCAAGCATACTTTTTATTATGTCATTTTTAAGAACAGTTCCCGGTGCATAATATTTATATTGTTCATCATATTCCCAACGAAGAGCAACCAGACGATTATGGAATTTCAAATAAAAACTAAATGCGGCTGGGTTACGATCTATAATTAGAACAATTGACAAGAACAGATTATCTTTCGAAGATAATTTACAAAAATCGTAGTAGAAATTTGCCATACGTGGCACAGATTTCAGGTCGGTTTTGCCTTCTGATTTCCAACTTTTATTTGAAATTTCTACCATGTTTTCATAGTATTTATGGAAATCTTCAAAATTTTCAATTCTAATAATTTGATACGAACTTGCTTTTTTTAGCCGATTTAATGAATTCCGATAATTTTTTTTAAATTTTAATGATCTGTTTTTTAAATAAATTTCCCAATTTGAATCTATTATTTCATAGGGGGACTGAAGTCCTTCTTCAATCACAAATTGTTGGTTTTTTTTTAAATAATCAATAAATTTATCTGTAATTTGCTGGCCAAGTTCAACAGCTTGAAATTCTGCAACATCCCATCCTCTTGAATTAAATATTGAATCAAAGAAGAGATCTGAATCGATTGAATTATCAACTATAAAATTGCTCCTGGGAGTTACGCTGGACCTCAAAAACGAAAGTAATCTTAAAGGAATTTTTTTCCTTATTTGTCTGGTAATCTGTAGTGGAGCTATTGCAACTAATCTGTCATTGTTCCATGCCGTATGTATTATAAGTTGACCTTTCGGCATAAGGTGATTTATCCAGCTTTCAAACCATTCATGTCTCATGAAGGCATGATCAACATCAGTTGACTTAACAAGACTGTTCCACTGTTCTTTAAGGCTCAGAAAGTCCTCAAAGTTTGTTACCTTTCTAAAATGCAATGCCAGATCCTACTTACTCAAATATTAAGTTATAAATTTACCTAAATCCAAAAGATAATTTCCCATATATATAATAGTTGGAAAACATTATGAAAAGATTAAATTATTTCCAAGAAAGATTGTCCGAAGAAGTTTTTAAGAAAATTTGAATTTTTTTGTTCTGTGAAACCAGCATTGATTGGTTCGGCAAATATAATTCTATTGAGATTTATCTCTTGTAAATATCTCCCTCGGTAATCAAGGGTAGATCTATTGTTAGACCTTAACTCACAGGGCCGACAGATAAACATAACTGAATTATCGTCTCAAGAGCGAATTAAAAGTTGATATCTTTGTTTAAAATTTTTAATTTTCATGAAAAGAAAATTAGCAACTAAAACAGAGATGTTTTCTTATATTACAAGATGCCAACTAACAGCCAACATTTTATTTCTGAAATTAAGTCTTTCGATGAACTTGGATTTGATGAACTTGAACAATGGTCAGTCATGGCCGAAGCCAATCACAAGTCGGCTCCTTTTATCGGTAAAAACTGGCTTAAACCGTGGATTGAAAATTTTGCGCCGGAGACAAAATTCTTCTTACTTAAGGAGAACAACGAGCTAAAAGGTATTATCCCTTTCATCTTAACATCTGAGACTTTTGCCGGGAGAAAAATCAAAACCGCTGTTTCTACAACTAATCAACAATCACCTCATTACGATTTTTTGGCACTGGAAAACAATCAAGAACACTTTCTTGCTCTGTGGAATGCCTTTCTGTCTGAAGAAAATTTTGATATCGTAATGTTACATCGTCTTTCTGAAGATTCTCTAACAATTAGCAGCGCTATTGAAACTGCCAAAATGCAGAGGCTTAATATGGTCTTAATCGAATGTTATCGCTCTCCGTTCAGGAAGCTTCCTACGAAGGAGCAGGGATGGGAAACAGATTTGAAACCCAAATTTAAATCAAACCTCAGGAACAGAATGAAAAGACTCAGCCAGATTGGTCAGGTCAGTTTTGAAATAACTGACAGCAGGGAACAACTATTTGCCGGTATGGAATCCTTTTATCAACTGGAAGCAAGCGGCTGGAAAAAAGATGCCGGTGGTGCAATATTATTGGACAAGAAAACAAAAAAATTTTATGACGAGTTTATAAGTAATTCATCGGCACAGATGTCACTGGCTTTTTTAAGAGTAGATGGAAAAGATATTGCTTCTCATCTTTTATATTTTCACAATCAGCGTCTGTTTTTAGTGAAAATCGCTTATGACCCTCAATATTCCAAGTATTCCCCCGGCCAGCTTCTTACCGCAAAAGTTATGGAAGACGTTGTCTCAAAAGGCTTTGAAGTTTTTGATTTTCTCGGTATTGAAATGACCTGGAAAAGAGACTGGACAACAGACAACTATCAGAATTACATATTGGTTGTCTGTAAAAATAACTTTAACGGAAAATTTGCTTATTGGACACGCTACGGTATGAAAGAAACTCTCAAAAAAAGCAAAAGTCTGGTCAAATTTGTAAGAGCAATAAAAAAGAAAATGAATAAGGAATGAACTCCAAACAAAAAAAAATTTCCGTTTATCCCCCTTTGTCTCCTTTGGCTCTTATTTGGTCTCAAGATAAAAGCTGGAGAGAGAGTTTTCCCTTTTCTGAACCGAGTGGTTTTTGGGGATTTTGCGGTCGAGTAGGATTATACCACGGTCTTGACCGGTTGAATCTCAGGCAAGGGAGCACAATTTTGGTCCCTGTATACTTTCAGGGAACGGAGATTGATACTCTTGTCGCCAAAGGTTTCAAATTGAAATATTACAAAATTGATAAACTCCTAAATGCTGACTTAGGTGACATAGAAAATAAATTAAATGACGAAGTCACGGCACTTTATATTATTCATTATTTTGGTTTCCCCCAACCGATTGATATGCTTCTTTTATTTTGCAGAGATAATAATCTAAAGCTGATAGAAGACTGCGCTCTCTCTCTTTACAGCAAACATAAAGATGCCTGGTTGGGTTCTTTTGGTGACCTTTCATTTTTTTCCGTTTACAAAACAATTGCCCTTCCCCATGGAGGATTTGCCATTACCAAAGATGTGGATCCGCCAAAGCTGGAACTTACCCCCCCCTCGTTCATGTCTACAATGGTCCAGTCCAAAGATTCGATTTTCAACTATTTGCAATCTTCTTCTTTTTCATTTATTGCGTCAGTTCTTGGTCTGCTTTCGCGACTCATCAGAAAATTGGTTGGATGGAACCGGGAGCAGACAATTAGCTCCGGGGTTGCCGTATGGGATAAAAGACTGATTAAGATTTCTGCTTCAAAAAGCATCATGAAACTGATGGGGCAGATGAGTATGAGCAAGATTATTTCAAAAAGAAGAGAAAATTATTTGCTCCTTGATTCTTTAATCAAAGAACACTTTACGACAATTTTTCCGGAACTTCCCGATGGTGTATGTCCTCTTTTTTATCCTATCATTGTTGATAACAGAATTATGTGGAATAGAAAATTAAAAGAATCAAACATAGGCACCGCAACAGTCTGGCTTCCTCATCATCCCTCCTGTCCGGATGAAATAGCACAAACTGTTTCTTATTTAAGAGAGAATCTGCTTGAACTTCCAATTCATCAATCTTTAAACGAAAATGACATCAGATATATTGCTGAAACGATTATTGACCTTAAGGCAAAAGGTTTTTGACCAAACAGTTTTAATCAAAAGAATTACTCAGCGCATTGAAAAAGTTGTCGGAACAAAATGAGTGCGCCGAATAATCCTATGATTGTCAAAAAGCCTTTTATTTAAAGAGACCCCATTTCAAGTTCGTTGAGAAAATGGATGTCCGGCATCTCCGTCACGCCTGCTTCTTCCATTGTCTTTTTTAGAGCATCGGAGGCCACAAATGCTTTCGCATCTTCCATTGAACTCCAGCTATTGATAACGGTTACGTTATTTGGGTCTCCATCTTCATGTAAAACCGCGTATCCCATTTCGCCGGACTGTTTTCTCACTTCGGCAAATGCGTCAAAAGCAGCTTTCCAGGCAGCATAATCTTTTACCTTGTGATGAATAACAGTATAAATTTTGCTTGCATGCACTGGAGTTGTAACTTCTTTTTTGGCAGAATCAGCTGAGCTCTCCTGTTTCATCTTATCACAAGCCATTGGAACAAGAAAGACAAACATTAGCAGAAATACTGACAATTTCTTCATCTTTTCACCTCACTGTTTGATATGTTATTTTATTGCCTATCGTCTATAAGTTAAAAACAAAGAATGACTTGGGCAACAAAAATCAAACTATCAAGTGAACACCAATTTCTTCGTCTACTCACCATAAACTAACCTTTGCTGAGTTTTCTCTCCAGCAGATACTCATAAACTGCG
>JACZYS010000165.1 GCA_022570975.1 Candidatus Zixiibacteriota bacterium
TATGGAGTAGAAAAAAGTATAATAATCTTTAAATAAAGTTACTTCATCGTTTTTAATAAAATGAAAGAATATGATTTAATTGTTATTGGAACTGGTTCTGCTGGAAGTAATGCAGCTTCTGAATGTAAGAGTGCAGGATGGAATGTTGCAATAATTGATTCTAGACCTTTTGGTGGAACATGTGCATTACGAGGTTGTGATCCTAAAAAAGTTCTTGTGGGTGCAGCAGAGGTAATAGACAGAAGTGTTGGTATTAAAGGTAATGGAATTGATGAAATTCCTAAACTTAATTGGTCAGAGCTAATGAAATTTAAGAGAACATTTACTGAGCCTGTACCAAAAAGCAATGAAGATTGGTTTAAAAAAATAGGTATAGATGTTTATCACGGTAAAGCTGCATTTATTAAAAAAAATACAATTAAAGTTAATGGGCAAGAACTGGTCTCCAAGATTCTGGTCATTGGCAATCAGATACTTGATAGTTATAATTTTTCCGTTGGGACGTAAGGTCTCAACCGGTGGGTGGTTGTCACCGTTACTTAAGTCGGCAATACCGGTAAACCGTACCAGACCTGCCGGGCAGACGTTTCCACAGTTGGCGGAGTTAAGGCGATATGTGAAGTATTCCCATGCTTCAATTTCTCCTCCTTCAACAACAGCCGACTGAAATGACATGACCGAAGCATCATAATTGATTAAGAAATCAAATCCGCCAATATATTCATTACTCTCAAGATTAATCTCTACGTCTTTGCTGACTCCAATCGGAGTACAATCTCCTGAATTGATGGATACTTTGAAACAGACATCACATTCAGTTTTTTGAATAATGTTTACAAAAAATGATTTTGTTAAAGCAGAACAATTATCTGTAGCTTCCATACAGAATTCATAATTTCCCATGCTGTCCGGGTAGAAACATAATCTTCCGTTGTTAAGAGAATCAACATTGAGCTCTCCTACTCCGCAAACCTGAGTTAAGGTTACCCCTGATTCAAAATCAGAAGCTGCAATATCGCCAATACATATAATAGCGGTATCCTGAGGACAGCGAAGGATTGTAGTATCGGCAGGGACAACCAGAGTTGGTGGAGTATCAGCTTCAACATTTATGCTGAAATTACAGGTGTCAGCGCCGCAGCTGCTTGAGGCGATTATCTCAATGTTATATAAACCTTCACTGTCAATTGGAACACATATGAAACCACCGGCATAAGTTCCAAACGGGCTAATGTTGATTTCAACGTTGTCACCCAACACCGGAAGCGGAATGCAGATTGAATCAATCTGGCTGAGACAGAGAAGGGTATCAATATTCTGCGGGCAGGTAATGACAGGTGCGTCTAACAAATCAACAATCAGATTAAACTCACAAGTATCAGCGGCACAGTCTGATTCAGCAATAATTGTGATTGGGATTGATCCTTCGGCGTCGACAAAGACACAAATCTCACCGGTATTTTTATTATAGGAGCCGTTTGGTAAAATGGTCACCTTTATATTCTCCGGGGCGATAGGTGCTGCAATACATACGGAATCAGGTCCGCAAATAGCAGCAAATTGGTCACCCTGCGGGCATATGATGGTGGCGAATCCGCCAAGCTGAACGGTGACGATCAGAGTATCACTGCTTTGAGCTCCGCAGGAATCTGTTGCCGTTAAGATAATGTTGTGCTGGCCAATGCTGCTGGGAGTAAAACAGACGGCAGAACCGGTAATTGTTCCTATGGAGGATACAACCGACATAAAATTGCCGTCTTCATCTGAATATTCAAACGGGAAGCAAATTTCTGTAAGGGCACAGTCTGTGATGGAGGTGTCATTACCCAAAGTAACAACCGGAGGAGCGTTAAAGTCTGCTGTTACCTTAAAAACACAGCTGTCGATACTGCAAGTGCCTTCAGCAACTACTGTTATTGACAGGGTGCCTTCGTTTTCGACCGGAACATAAATTTTGCCATCAACAATGTAAGCCGGCGAAGAAGCGTATATAGTGTCATAATTCCCTGAGATGTTAATATCAAAGGCAACTGTGTCTGGCTCACATAGGAACATTGAAACATCAACCGGACAGGTTAGTAATACATTTTCAAGAATATTGATATTAGCTGTAGTCAGACAAGAATCAACATTACATTCGGAATAGACTACAGTCATGATTTCGTATATACCGGTCGTATCAGCAAAGAAGCAGAGTTGATTGTTTTCATAGGTTCCGGCGCTTACTTTTATGGAATCATATACACCGCTTACAACTAGCGGCAGACAGACTGAGTCCGGCTGGCAGAGTGTTAAACTTGTGTCAATGCATTCCACAACCGCAAAATCACTCGCTTCTACTCTGATACAGATATAAGCCGTATCTCTTGCCTGGCAGTCATCGGTGGCAATTATTTCAAAACAATAAAGTCCTATGGAGTCAGGGAGAAAACAGATTGAAGAGGTAAACGAATCATACTCACCCAGCGAAGAGGAAACAGAATTCAAATTATTATCAATATCAAAAACCGGAACCGATATACAAACGCTATCAAATCCAAGATTTGGACATTGACGGAAAAGAGTGTCGGCAACATTTAGCGTAATTTCCGGAGGAGAATTTTCATTAACTCTGATGATTATTTCATCAACATCAACGGCTCCGCAAGAATCAGTGGCGGTCACAGTAATTTTATAAACACCTGCTGAGTCAATGGGCAGACAGATTGTTCCAAAAACCGGGTCATAGATGCCGTTTTCAACGATAACGGTGGCAAGGTTGCCATTGATATCACTGATTCCTACCGGGAAACAATATTCCGTTGAGTCACAGAATATAATTGTTTCATCCGGAGGCAGAATCACCAGCGGCTTGGAGTTACATTGAACGACCAGTTTGAAACTATCAGTATATTCACCGCAGTCTGTTTTGGCCGTAACGGTGATATTATTTGTTATAGCACAGGGAGTAAAGGTGCAGACCTGTTTGTTTATGGCATCATACCAGACATTGATTCCGGTGACTGTCACTTGAGCATTGTCTGGAATTCCATAAACCGGGAAACAGAGAGTATCAATAATACACTGGAAGATAGTTGTATCATTGGGAAGGTCAATCAGTACACCCTGATCAGTTTTTACTGTTATATTTACGGTGTCTTCTGAGACAAGACCACAGCTGTCGGTTGCGGTGATGGTTATTAGATAAGTGCCCGAATCATTGGGAAGGAAACAAACATTTCCATCAGAATAATAACCATAAGAGGTGATAATACTGGCGATGTTATTATCGGCATCAAATATATCAACCGGCACGCAAAGATATTTTGGATAGCAGATATAGAATGTGGCATCGTTGCCGGCAGTTACTACCGGAGCATTGTTGATGTTTATGTCAATCGTCAAAGTGTCTGAGCTGGCAAAATTACAGCTATCAACCGCATATACAATCAAAGTATAAAGACCAGATGTATCAGCAGTGAAACAGACCTGATTTGTTTCCGGATTAAACTGGCCGATTGAAGTAACAACTGAATCCAGACCCGAGCTGTTGTTGACATCAATACAGATTTCAGAGGCGCCGCAGAGGATCATTTTTTTGTCCGCACCCAAATCTATAACCTGTCCGGTGTGGCCGATAACCGTTACTATGGACGTGTCAACATCAAAAGCTCCACAACTATCGGTAACAGTGATCTCGAGCAGGTACTCTCCCTCACCATTGGGGAGGAAACAAAATTCTCCTGTAAGGGTGTCAATATAGCCAATATTTGTTGTTATGCTTGAGATATTGTTGTCGGCATCAGAAAAACTGAAACCTACGCAAATTATAGTATCCACACAGAGGGTCACTTCTTTGTCTGCAATCACAACAGTCGGTTTTTCATTTATATAAACTGTAACGATGGATGTATCAGCTACACTCAGGCTGCAAAGATTGTCAGCACTGACAATTATTTCATAGACGCCGGAAGTGTCGGCAAAGAAACAGACTTTGTTCAGCAGAGAGTCAAAAATACCGAAGTTACTGGAGATATTTATTAAGTCACCATTACTATCTTCTACGAAAGCATCAATGCAGATTTCTTCCGACCCACAGAGGAACAAAGTTGTGTCGTTGGCCATTTGAATTGTTGAAGCACTACCGGAAATAATTTTTATATCCAAATTGACTGTGCAGGTATCAGCCAGACCGCAGGAATCGACTACTTCAACAATAACATCAACAGAGCCACTTGCATCCTGTATCACACAGACCTGATTGTTAATCACTTCCGCATTATTTGAAAGAATATTGATTGTATGATTGGAATTGTCCGGGTCAATAATTTCAATATCAAAGCAGAATGTGTCCGGAGGGTTTATGCTGCAAGAGATAAAGCTTAATGAGTCAAAACAGACAATTTCCGGTTTCTGGTTGATAAGCACGGTTACGTTAATAGTGTCAGGGACACAGTTTTGCAATTCCTCCGGGTTCTCAAAGAGAAGGCAGCTATCGACCGGACAGAAAAACAGTTGATAAACAGCTGAGTCAACATTCTCCGGAATAAAGCAGGTGACAATTTTTCCGTTGGAAGTAATCTGAGATGTAATCAAAGAATCAAATACAAATTTATAATTGGTAAATCCAACTACATCACCATCGGGATCTGAGGCCTCATAAGTAATGCAAATTTCTTCGGGAGCACAGAGAACAATAGTGGTGTCATAGGCTTTGCCTAGCGGACGGCTATTAAACGTTATGATATCGGCTATGTAGGCAGTATCTGCCCGGCAGGAATCCGAGACCAATACTGAGAATGTATATGTTCCGGCTGTATCAGGCGTGTAAGTGATTATTCCGCTTGACGAATCTATTATGCCTTCACCGCTTAAGAGAGAGTATGTAAGCAAGTCATTTTCCGAGTCAGTTGCAATTACACTTAGGAGTCTTTCTTCGGCTGCAAAACAGAATTCAAAGGAATATGTTGTATCTATTGCTATCGGGGCCTCATTCAGTTCATAATTGAAAACAAACGATGTTTCACAGAATTGACCGCAGTCATCAGTGCATCTTATTACAACCGTATCTATTCCCGATGAAACCGGTGTGTAACACCAGATGCCGTCAACTACTGTTCCGGGGCCGGATATAACCTCACAACTGAGTAAGTTATTGTCTATATCGGTGCTGTTAACCGGAATACATATTCCTTGTCGAGTACATTGGCTCACAAATATATCTTCAATATTTTCACATCCCGGAGTAGAATTAAAGGTCACAAAGACGTTGGTGATACAAGTGTCAATATTCCCGCAGTTATCGGTGATAATCAATCCCAATTCATTATTTCCTGCTTGGGGGACAAAACAAATAGCAAATGTTTCTGCACCTGTTGGTTTCAGATCACCGCCAAAATATGTAATTTCAACAAATGAGTTTGAATCATAGATTGAGCCAAAGCCTGGAATACAGACTGTGTCACCGGGTGTGCAGACAAATATCGATGTATCGGCCGGGCAGATGGCATCTGGCAAGGTATTTATTTCAATACTTAATTTAATTGTTTGCTCGCAGTAAATACCGCAGTCATCACTGTATCTAATCACTGTTAGCAGTGATTCATTGCCTTGCGGTGTATAACAGAAGCTGCCATTAACAATTGCT
>JACZYS010000166.1 GCA_022570975.1 Candidatus Zixiibacteriota bacterium
GACCGGCGAAACTGTCACAGAGATCTCTAATGCTGAAATGAGAGAAATGAAGCGTGGGTTGTTTCGAGACACCATAAACCTTTTCAAACGATTTGACGGCGCAGATATCGATGTGCAATATTTGGGGAAAGAAACGATCCAAAAAAATACTCTGTTTATTTTGAATATCAAAAATAATTCCGGAGACTTTTTCAAGCTCTTCGTGAATTCTAAAACCTACCTTATCGAGAAAAAGAGCTATCATGGCGGAGGCCCGGAGATGGCTATCTTAGCGACTTTAGAGGAAATCTATTCAGATTACCACGAAGTGGACGGGCTAAAAATTCCGTTTCACACGGTAGTAAAAGCAAACGGCAAAAAATTTATCGAGTCGAATGTGGTCGAAGTGGAGTTTAATTTAGAGCTAAGGGAAGGTTTTTTTATGAGGGAGTAAGGTTTTATTTGCTTTCGAAAATTCCAAATCACAATATCAAATCCCAAGCTTGTCCCCGATGTTCCCCGATTAAAGAATTCGGGGACAAGTTTGGTCGGGGATAAATCTCAAACCCCAATGAACATTGACCAAAACTCACCGACTCAGGTGTGGTGTTTATAAAATTGGATATTGGCATTTAATATTATATTTTGTTTTTTGATATTTGAGTTTTGGAATTTTGCCGCTTGGGTATTGGCTGAAATGAGCAATCGTTGGAAGATGGCATAAAAATCAGTGACGATCTTCTTGGTCATATCAAGATAAATTTCAAGAAACATGATTTTGCGGGAGGCCGCGGCTCTTGACAAGGCATTCGGGGGTAAAAGGTGTAGTTCTTTTGTGGGCATATAACCCGGGCTTGCTCACAATCGGCCATTGCAACTGAGTCCCAAACATTTTATATTTAATGGTTTATAACTTCCTGCCGATATAAATCTGAAGTCTCGAATCGAAAAGCGTTCGCTGATACTGCTTTAGGACATTCGGAGCGAGTAAAAAACAAAGGAGAAGTTATAAATATGAAGTCTCGAATTTTATTTGTAGGCGATTTGGATGATTTACCAGGATCACTTGATCGAATGCATTGCCAATGGGACATGGCATTTATTCAGAATGGAACTGACGCCCTTGAGACACTTTCCAAAGGACCTTTTGATGTCGTAGTAGCCGATATGCAGATCTCCGGAATTACCAGCTCCGATTTTTTTAATCAAATCAGTGAACAATATCCACAAATAATCCGCGTAATGCTGCTTGGCACGGACGGGCAGGCAAGTCTTATACAGGCTGCGGCACCAGTTCACCAATGGCTACCCAAACCATGTGACCCTGATCTTCTCGAAGCTAAGGTGGCCCGAGCTTTTTCGCTTCGCCGCATCCTTATGAACGAAACTCTAATGAGTTGTGTCTCGAAGATGAAATCGTTGCCAAGCCCGCCAGCATTATATTTTGATATAATGAAAGCACTAGGCTCCGGAATTGAGAAAGTTATGACGAGAGTCGGCGAGCTCATCTCTGAGGATATCGGTATGACTGCCAAAGTCCTGCAGGTGGTCAACTCGGCCCATTTTGGGCTCAGGATGAAGGCTTCGAATCCTATCCAGGCAGCGAAAATGCTCGGGCCAACCACAATAAAAGCATTAGTTCTCGCTAGCGAAGTGTTTTCCCAATTCGAGCAAATCCAAATCGCTGGAACCTCTTTCGAAAAGCTGTTACATCATAGTCAAGTGGTCGGTTTAAATTTCAATTTATAAGATTTTATAGACTCATTTAAAATAACGACCTAAGGCCGGATAGATAATATTTTGATAATCCAAAGAGCCTGAAAGAAATAGCGAACTGTCTAAATCTTCTCTCAAGTATATTTGAAAAACAGCTGTATCTATTGGTTCACATAAGAATTCAAATTTTCTGGTGTCATAATTGATTTTTATATATGGTAAAATTGGATCATCAACAACCGCGCTAAATATCGGAAATGGGTCGCCCATCTGAACAAATATGTCGCGCCAGAAAAATGAACCGATACCAACGGAATCTGAGGTCTTTCCTTCATATCTTGCAGAAAATGTGCTTGAGTCCGGCGGTTGAGGAAAAACAGAATCGACCACTATTACACCAAAAACATGCGATGAATCAGTCACGATACCGTCTGTATCCGGGTCATATATAAGAATCACCATGCCTAAAGTTGCTTCATAATTTGCTATTACAATAATTACGTCATCTCCCAGCACGTCAATGGAGTTTGGCTCTCCGTTGAAATTTTTTATATCTCCCAGACGGTCATCGAACAGAACATATTGGGCCTGCCCCGAGTTACCATAAATGAGGGTGTTTGCCCGGACGAAAAAATCGACTGATTCCATATTGTTAAAAGTTGCCCTCAAGTGAGCGTGACCTAAGAGGCCGTCAAAGGTATATGATATGAGCGCTTTTCCAAAGAGGTCTGTTCTTACCGTGTCACTCAGCAGAGTTCCGTCACCTTCAATAATGGCAATTGAAATAAGCGTGTCAGAAAAGGGAAGTCCGTCAGAACCAAAGAGGGTTAGTTCCAGTAGTTTTTCAGTAGAGTCGGTTCCCATGATGGCTTTGTAATATTTGCCGTTTTTGGCCCCGAGTCTTTTTACAGTTACATCAATTTTTGCAGAGTCTATTCCATATTTGTTGTAAGCAATTCCCGTATAAGTCGTTGTTTTAGTAGGTATACAGGTATAACTCCCTTTGGCGAGATTAGCAAAAGTAACATTAAAATCTCTGATATAGATTGAATCGGCATTTGAAACATCCCAGCTTATAACCGCATTTTCAGTAATAGTTATATCTGACGGACTGATTGTAAAAGAATTAAATTTTGGGAGAGTTCCTTTCGGTCCGACCGGTTCATTACCGCAGGAGGTGAAGAGGAGAAAAATTGCAAATATGAATAATAAGGCAGTCATTGTTCTTTTTATTACATCTTCCTGCTTATTAGCTAACCTTTTTGTTTTGATAACATCCATAGCTTAAGATATTATGCAATTTTTATGCCTATGGGCGGAAAAAATATTTCAAGCCGATTCCCAAATTAAGATACTTTATCCGATCGGAAGAACCTATTAAATCATAGCTGCCGGATAAAGAGAGAGTTACAAAATCTGAACTATGGTTAGAATCTCTTATTCTAAACTCTGCCCCAAAATTAAAGCTGAGGACGGTTTTAAAATCTGACTGAGAATCAAAACCTTTGACAGAAAAAACTTCCAATCCGGCTGCACCGCTGCCGCCTAAGTATGGGGAAAAACTGTTTAAATCAAGACGATTAAAGTAGTAGTTCATAGTGAACTTGAGGTCATATAAGCTAATATTAAAAGCCGGGTCAGGGAAAAAAGTACCACTGAGATTGTTGTCAAAAGTGACATTAATACTGTCTTTGTATTCAACTTTCGTGTATTGAAGAGAAAAAGATGAAAGTCTTCGTCCATTACTTAGTCTTCCGTAAGAAATTCCAAAGCTGTTGCTTGAATTATACATATCAGAGGCAGGAACATCCGGATTTGATCCTGTGGTCAAGAAAATATCAATCCACTTTGTGGACCTGAATCCCTGGTTACTGCCGACTGGAATTGAACTGCTTCCATAAATTTCCAGAAAACCATAACTGGCCGGAACTTTCTTGATTGCATTGGTTTGTGAGGGAAGAAGAATGGCTATTGCTAAAAAAAATAGCAGAAATGTTTTTGTCTGTCCCATAAATATAACTCCGTTTAAATAATTTTAATAAATTCTTAGAGGTTGTTGACTATACAGTCACCAAACTCCGATGTTCCGACTTTTGTTGCACCGCTCATCTGTCTTTGTAAATCATAGGTCACGGTTTTGTCAGCAATAGTTTTTCCAATACTGTTTACAATCATGTCGGCTGCTTTGTTCCAGCCAAGATACTCAAGCATCATGGCCGCCGATAGAATCAAAGAACCGGGATTGACCATATTTTTATTAGCATATTTTGGAGCTGTGCCGTGGGTTGCTTCAAAAAGACCAATATAATCTCCAATATTAGCACCCGGTGCAAGACCAAGACCGCCAACCTGAGCCGCGGCGGCATCGGAGAGATAATCACCGTTCAAATTAGGACAGGCTAAAACATCGTAATCTTCCGGTCTCAGCAAAATCTGCTGAAACATGGAGTCGGCAATTCTATCTTTAATGAGAATTTTCCCCTTTGGAACCAAGCCATTGTGTTTTTTATAAACTTCGTCTTCGGTAACTATCTTTTTTCTGAATTCATTTTTAGCCAGCTCATATCCCCAGTCAGCAAAAGCACCTTCGGTATATTTCATAATATTACCTTTATGTACTAAAGTGACAGATTTTTTCTTCTGCTCAATAGCAAACTCGACCGCTTTGCGCATCAATCTTTTTGTGCTTGAAACAGATATTGGTTTTACTCCGAGGCCTGAATCTGATTTAATCTTTGTACCCATCTTATGATTTAGAAAGCTGATAACTTTCTTCACTTCTTTTGAGCCTTTTTTCCACTCAATTCCGGCGTAAACATCTTCAGTGTTTTCTCTGAAAATAACAATATCCATTTTTTCCGGGTGTTTTACCGGCGAGCCAACACCCCTGAAATACCTAACCGGTCTAATACAGGCATAGAGATTGAGCACCTGCCTCAAAGTAACATTGAGGGAACGAAATCCACCTCCAATGGGAGTTGTAAGCGGTCCTTTTAAAGCGACAAGATATTTTTTTATTGCCGAAAAAGTTTCTTTGGGCAGCCATTCTCCGTATAAATTATTGGCCTTTTCGCCGGCATAGATCTCCATCCATGCTATTTTCCTTTTACGCCCAAAGGCTTTGGCCACGGCAGCATCGACTACTTTTTGGGTAGCCTTCATGATATCAGGGCCAATACCATCCCCCTCGATAAACGGAATTATGGAATTATCAGGAACGGATATTTTTTTATCTTTAACTATTATCTGCTTAGCTTCTGACGGTATCTTGATATGCTTGTATGCAGGCATATTGGCTCCTATTTATAACCCAGAATTTTGAGATGCTCTTTATAAGTATCTGCAGATTTTTTAAGAGCTAATTTTTCACCTTTGGTCAATTTTAGTTCGACAATCTTTTCAATGCCTTTTGCTCCTAAAACAACAGGAACACCAATATAGATCCCGTTAATTCCATATTGTCCGGTCAAAAAGGCCGAAGCGGCGAGCAATTTTTTCTCATCTTTGAAAATGGCTTTGGCCATCTCAACTGAGGCTGCGGCCGGAGCATAATAGGCTGAGCCGGTTTTAAGCAGCTTAACAATTTCACCTCCGCCAAAGCGAGTTCGGTCAATCAGCTTTTTAATTTTATCTTTTGACATCAGTTCACCGATGGGAATCCCGGAAACAGTTGTATAACGGGCAAGCGGAACCATGGTGTCTCCATGTCCGCCCAAAACCATAGCGGCAATATCGGTCATGGCAATTTTTAATTCCATTGCTATGAAGGCCCGGAAGCGGATAGAGTCCAAGACTCCGGCCTGTCCAACTACTCGGCTCTTGGGGAATCCGGTTACTCGCTGCATATGGAAAGTCATTAAATCAAGCGGGTTGGAAACAACAATTACAAAACTTTTGGGAGCATATTTTTTTATATTTTTCCCGACTG
>JACZYS010000167.1 GCA_022570975.1 Candidatus Zixiibacteriota bacterium
TAAGACCGGTCGTTGAGTTGCTTTCATATTGTCCGGTAAATTAACTCGGGTCGCCGTCTTCATCAGATATCCAGGCCAGATTTACAGTATCCAGATAAATGGCCCCGGTATAAGTTGTTTCCGGAACTGTATGAACAAAACCACAAATATCGTCTGTAAATCCCAAATCACAGTCAGCAGTAAAACAGACGTCGGCATCGACATAGATACCCATATATACTTTGTTGAGAGGATTGACGCCTATATTTGTAATTTTATAGTCAAATAAAACGAAATCTTCAGCATAAGAGTAAGACCAGGCATATGAATTTTGATTAATTCTTATGTAGAGAGGCTGGTGAGGACGATTATCTCTGGGGTCTGCGGGAGGTGCCGGACTAGTAGTTGTGTCAAAATAAACAGCTATCAAATCTTCTTCCGATACAGCTCCTTCAAATTGAGGAGATGCCGGGTCAATTAATGAGCGCTTAATCATATTGCCAAGAGGAGCTTCGTCAGGTTTCATTTCATTGCCGCTCAACCAACCGTCTTCACCGGTAGAGACAAGAGTATCTCGGCCGGATATGGCACCAATCCAGAAAGCTGCGGCAAAAAGATAATCTACACCCGATCTTTTGGGGAATTCACATGAAGGCACTGCCTGACCTGTAAAACAATCTGATCCGCCTCTAAATCCGTTTCCAAACGAACCGGCGTTATTAACAGCCAGGACAATATTTCCAACTCGATGAGCTGCTATACATATGGCAGGGGCGGATGAAAAATTACTATTGTGGCTTTTGTAGTTATCTTCCAGAGCATTTCTGGAGGTAACAGCTGAAGTGAGAACTAGTACTAATGCTAATGCAACGCCGATTACTAATTGAAATCTTCTTATCATTGGCTCCTACACTCTTTTTATTTAAAACAATTAACTTACCAATTACAAACGAATAACATCCAACTTTGGTTTAATCAAAGAGGATCATAAACAAAAACAATTAAGCCAAAAACTACTAAATTTGACGCTTATTAGCAAGAGTTTTTGCGAAAAAACTTCCATTTTCACTCCCCTTGGTTATACTGGAAATCAGACTTAGAATATTAGATAGTTTCAATTTCAGGAATTAGCTGCAGGAAGAGTTTCTTATTGCCGGACTCAAAGTTCCTAAAATTTGCTTTTAACTCTTAAAGGGATACATTCTATTTATAACCTATCATATTATGAGACAATATGATAAGAATATATTACTTTGGAGGCGGACCACCTTTGAAGAAGAAATTTACCAGATATGTCAGGTCTGCAATATTAGTCTCACCGGATTTATCAGCATCACAGTCGATATTCGAGCAAACATTATTATTTACTTCCTTGAAGAAATATTTAACCAGACAGGTCAAATCAACAATATTCAACTCTTGCGAACCATCATTATCGCAGTTCAGAAAAAACGGCGTCAAAAGCAGCGAACCATTATGGCTGATAACAAGGTTTGTGTCAAGATAATAGTATGTTGTATCGTGGGTGACAACATAATCATAATCAGATGTGTCCGGCGAGACAAGAGCCACGCTCGCACATTCGCCGCCTACCCACAAGGTGCACTTATAATATAAAGTGTCTGTAATCATAGCTTGAACAATTCCGATTGATTTGCCGTTTGGGTCAACAAAATCGAAGGGAGTAACAATATTTAAGAGAGAGCCGTTATCCAGAGTATCATAATCATTGACTGTCTTAAGCAGAAGATTAACGGCCACTCCGCCCTCCTGCATGGGGAAGCCGGCATAATATGGCTGTATAAAAGCAAAATTTGCTATACATCTAAAGACTATAACCGACTGGTCACCTTGCTGGTCAACGACATCTACCCACTGAAAGCCGGAGGTTAATGTTCCGGCGGTATCAAATCCTCCGTTTATGAAATCAAATTTTACCAGATCCGGTCTCGTGATTTTTAGTCCGAACTGAAAACCAGCAATAGTGTCAAAAAAATTATCCATATAAATAGGCAGCAAAATAGAGTCTCGTCCAGATTCAATGACAAGGTCAGGAACAGTGAATATAATCAGTGGTAAGTCGGAAGAATCAGCATGAATCTTGTCAGCATATAAACCAAAAATGCTTATGATTGAAAAAAATAGGAGGATTTTTTTGCTCATTAACTACTCCCTTTCTTGAATTTGATACAAATATCATAATTCAAGCAATAGAAAAGATTTGTTTTGTAGTTAACTAAGTCTTATGGTCAGTCCTTTATGATTAAGTATTAAATACCAAAATTAGTCAGAATTGTCAAGTCAAAAGAAAACCGGCCCAAGACAATTGAACCGGTTTTTGAATCGAGAAAGAGTAGCTAAAGCTACTCTGGTTTGTTGAAAATATCTTCAGAAATAGTCGGGTTTATTTCAAACTCAGATAAAGAGCTCATGCTTACTTTCTGACCGTTTAGGTTCTTGGTCATCACAATCGGCAGAGTAAGACCGGCGACTTCTTTGAATTCGTCAAAATATACAGTCACTTTACCTTCGCCCATTGAAGTTTCACCCCAGAAAGATTTACTCACCAGAACGTGACTTGCTTTGTTAATGCCAAAAGTACAAACAGTTCCGCCGTCAGTGTCAGCAATTGTCAGATAATCAACTTCAACTCCGTTCTCAGTTCCGGATCCTGAATAGACTGCCTGATATGAGGGACTGTCTGCTTCTCTAAAAATCTTAATCTGGTCGTGGTTTCTGCTTTTTTCTGATTTTAGCAGAGACTCTTCGGATTTGTCAACAACCTGCCCGGTTCTCTGGTCAGTTTCCCATCCGCTGCCCTCAGTGGTAACATCGAAAATTTCTCTGCCCATAAAATTGATTTTTGTCCAGCTATTTCCGGGATACTGTTCAACATTGGCAATTTGAACCTCAAAGTCTCCACCCGGAGTCGAAATGGTCATAGTTCCTTTGGTGGAAACAGCATTTACTTTCTTGTAGTTATCCAGTCCGCCGGAGGCGGCAACTGCTTTATCCAGAAGTTCTTTACCCTGATTTAGAGTTTCTTCAGTTATAACCAAATCTATTTCTTCTTCGGCAGTCGGAATAGTAATATCAATATTTGTGACCGTTCCAAGTCCAGCCTGATCTATCGGCATCTCAAAATCTTCACCTTTGCCTACAACCAGAATCTTCAAAGCGTCCGGTCGCAAATTTCTGTTGGCTGCGGCTATTACATCTTCGGCTGTAACTTTTTCTACGTTTTCCTTTTCATTTGAAAGAAAGTCATCGGGCAGACCGTAAAAATCATAATTCATCAAACGGTTTACAACTTCTGATTTAGAATCAAAGTTAAAGACAAATGAATTCAAATAGCCGTCTTTACCCATACGCATTTCATCATCGCTTGGTGCATCTGTCTGCATTCTCTTAAGCTCTTTGATAATCTCTTTAACCGTCTTGACAGTTGTTTCTGACTTTGTTGAAGCAAAGGCATAAAAAATACCCGGATAAGAGATGTGTGAAGTGTAGCTTCCGGAAACGGCATAGGCGAGGCCTTCACGTGAACGGATAGAACTAAAAAGGCGAGAAGCAAAACTACCGCCAAAAATATTGTTCATTACTATTCTATCGGCATAGTCATCATCGGTAAGCAATCCGCCAATGTGCCCGATAACAATGTTGGTCTGGTTGACATCGGTTTTATTTACATAGTAAACACCTTCCTCAAATTTATAATCAACTTTTGGAAGAGGAGGTACCGGTTGGTCCCCTTTTTTCCAGTCACCAAAATATTTTCTTATTTTCTTGAGCAGGTCTTTCTTATTAAAATCTCCCCAGACAGCCATCTGAATATTTTGCGGTTGGAAATATGTTTTATGAAATGCTATCAGGTCATCTTTTTCAATAGCATCTATAGTTGCATATTCGGTATGTCTGGCATAAACAGACTCGCTTCCATATATCAGTTTTGACCATTCACGAAAAGTGATGCTTTGCGGATTATCATTCCTTCTTGAAATACCTGATCTGATTCCAACTTTTGCCAGTTCAATCTTGTCCTCTTCAAAAACCGGTCTTCTTAAAACTTCGGCCAGTATTTCAAGCCCCAGGTCAGTGTATTCGCTCAGGATATTAACTGTGGCATTTCCCGATGTTAATCCAATTGAAGTTTCAACTGAACCGCCAACACTTTCCAAAGCCTCGTCAAGATCATCGCCGGTCCACTTTGAAGTGCCACCGGTTCTCATGACCGTGCCGGTAATTGAAGCCAGACCAATTTTTTCAGCCGGTGAGAGATATTCACCACAATTGACTCTTACTGAGACATTGATAACAGGCAGGCTCTTGTCTTTAAGCAGATAGAGCCTCATGCCGTTTTTCAGAGTTATTTTTTGGACATCAGGAATATTCAGTTTGTTAAGCTTTGGAAACTGGATATTTTCCACATCCTGTGCAATTGACATGCTGCCCAAAGCAAGAACAATCAGGGCGGCAAAGATGAATTTGATATATTGTTTTTTCATTTTATATATTTCTCCCAATTAACTTTCTGTTGTCTCAATCATACCGACAACCCTGTTTCTCTTTATGAAGTATTCTTTGGCGACTCTTTGAATATCTTCGGCAGTCACTTGATTGATTCTATCCAAATCATTAAACATTTCTCTCCAGTCTCCCCAAAGGGCGTTGGTGCCGGCCAGCTGCAAGGCAAATCCGGTATTGCTGTTTAACTGATTAATAAAAGCGGCCTTTGCTCTGGCTTTGATTCCGGCCAGCTCCTGAGGTGTGAGAAGTTCATTTTTGATTTTTTCTATTTCTTTAAAAATTTCAGTCTCACACTCTTGATTGGTATGTCCGGTCGAGACGAAGGCATATACAGCCACCAAGGTTGGATATTTATCACCGGGAAAACCGGCAAAAGCGCCAACCTGAGTAGCGGCTTTTTTCTCTTTTACCAGATTCTTGTATAACAGCGAAGTTCTGCCCTGACCGAGGTAATCGGTTAAGGCATCCAAAGCCGGTCGGTCAGGATGAGTAATGCTTGGAACATGCCATCCGGCGATATAAATCGGCTGGGAAGCATCTTCCACAGTTACCCGTCGCTCACCATTTTGCTCCGGTTCAACGGTAGCAATTCTTTCCGGTTTAGGTCTGTATTCAATGCGATCCCAGTATTTTTTGACCAATTTGATAACTTCCTTGGTGTTGACATCACCGACAATACAAACTGTCAAATTTGACGGTCCGTAATATTTTTGGAAGAAGTCTTTTGCTTCATTTCGAGAATAATAATTTATGTCACTGATATGACCTATTGTCGGTATTCCATAAGGGTGAGTTTTAAAGGCAATGGCCAAAAATTCTTCAACCAGCTTGCCGACAGGGCTTGATTCAGTGCTCATTCTTCGCTCTTCGGCTACCACATCACGTTCTTTATACATCTCACGCAAAACCGGATTCAAGAATCTTTCTGATTCCATGGCCAGCCAGAGCTCAACCTTGTTTGAAGGGAGGCTGAAGTAATAGACAGTGGCATCTCTGTTAGTAAAAGCGTTCAACCCAACTCCGCCTTCGCGCTCTACAACGTTCAGAAATTTATTTGGCTCTACCAGTTCAAATGATGCTTCACGGGCAGCTTCATA
>JACZYS010000168.1 GCA_022570975.1 Candidatus Zixiibacteriota bacterium
ACCCAAAGAAAATCGTACGTCCGAGGAAACACCGTTTCCAAATCCCCCAAAATAAAAATTGGCAAATGGAACATCTCTTTTTCCGTCAGAATATCCCAGAGTTGTTCTGATCCAGAGTGAGGAATGATAAACTGGAAGCGGTATGCCCAGGTCAAGATTCTGAATAAGATGAGGGTAGCGGACAGAGTTAACTACCTTTGTGTTTGATATAAGCTCCCATTTTACTCCTTTTTCATAATCTACGGCACCGATAGATCCCTTAATATTGCTGTAACCTATTTTTGCGGTAAATGAGAAAAAGCGGTCAAAAGATGCGTCTATATTTTGATAGTCAGGTAGTTTCTGAAGATTTCCATACCAGGTTGCTCTAAGGGAATAGTTCATCTTCTTGGGTAATCTTTCAAAGAGAGTCCTTTTGTATCCCAGTGAAACAGAATAACCCTTGCGGCTGGTTTTGGTTGGACCAAAGAGGTCATAAAAATCCGCCGAATTATAATTAGCTGATAAATCCCAGGCAAGGTAGTTGTATCCCCAGTCAAGATGAAGTCTTTCTGATTTTTCAAGCTCTTTATCAAGTGAGTAACTAACAGTCAAATGGGATTTTCTAAAGCCAATGAGTTCGGCAAAATTAATCTTCATACCATAGGCAGCATAATCTTTATAACCTTCCACAATTGGAAACATGGAAGAAATACTCATGTTGGAGAGGCTGTTATATTTTCCTGAATCAATAATCATGGTGTCCAGATCAATAGTAGCCGGTGAGCCGACATTCCACTCTGTTACTATTGGATGTTTTTTTACTACTTCCTGCCCCAGAAAAGTTATGGCGCTTACATCTTCCAAAATTGTGTCTTTTATTTTGACCGGCATGAAGCCTTTGGCCGTGTAATGAAAAACAACCAAAGAGTCATCTCCGGTAGAAATGGGGCGAAACATTCCAGCCTCACAGTTGGTGACAGCCTCCATGGAATCTCTTGCGAAATCATAACGAAACAGATTTGATACACCGGTATAATATGATGAACCATAAAGGTAGTTACCGTCTTCAGTAAAGATGAAATTCATTGGTATAGAATTTCCAAAATCAAATAGGGTCACAAAAGAAGTGTCACCATTCATCAATGATTCAATCTCCATTGAAATAAGAGTCTGTCTTCCACTGACTTCGCTTAAAGAGCCCGCCAGTTTCTTGCCATCGGCTGAAATATCCAAATCATACATGTCTCTGCCAAAAGGCCATGAATATATCTGGTTCCATTCTTCATAAGGATATGGAATTCTTACCACCGTGGAGATTGCATTAAAATGCCTTACCCCCCACAGGGAGCTGTCGGATTTATTAAAAACCAAATCCCCGACTCTCGCATCTTTCAACACCGTTCTGGATTTTTTTGTATGGATATTATATATGACTATATCGCGCCAATCATTATTGTCTATTGTGTAGAAAATGTTACCAGTGCTGGAATCATAGGCAAGTGAAGTTACATAAAAAAGTGCCGGACCTTTCACATCGCCGTAATTTTTTATTGAACCGTCATCAAGTGAAATTGATGCAATATGTGCCGGCCGGCCGGGATAATAGATAGCCGTTAAAAGAGAGTTCGTTTTTTTATCATAAAATGCTCTTGATGCAGAGCCGAGGCCTTTTGAGGCTATTGACCGGTATTTGGTAGTCGGATAAAAACGTATTCTACCCAAATTTTCTTCTTGAAATATTTTCTCCCACTCAATCCAGTTATCCCATGCGTCATCCATGGAGATACCGTAAACTTTTTTAAACTGGGAACCGAAATATGCGCTGGTGCCCGAAACGTGATTAATCCATTCCACCAGAGTTTCCGGACCATATTGTAAAGCAAGATAACTCATAAATCTGGTTCCGTATAGGTAAGAATTTACACCTACCAGGAAATCAACTTTTGTTCCTTCTGATTCCAATCCGACCAGGTCATAAAAATGTCCGCTGTCTTTCACCAAAGTTCGAAAAACCATTTCATCATAAGAGCCCAAAGCACGGCCGTAACCTCCGGCCATCCAGGTTTCAAAAAATACCGCTATTCCTTCGTGATACCAGTAAGGTGCCGAGCGACGAGGTGAAGTTAAGTATTCATAAATTATTGTGAGGGGATTATCCGTAGAAGCAGAAACCTTACCGCTGAAAAGCCGACGAAAAAATTTATCTTTACCGGAGTATTGGTCACCGACGACAATATGAACCAGTTCATGATTCATAATACTGTTAATTCTTTCATTGGCCGGTGCGGTTTCATAGGCATAATTCAAAGGAGCAATTGCAACTGTTATTCTATTACGCGGAATTGTACTTGCTCCGGCATTTCCGTAATCACTCAAATCATGGAGAATAATGGTAGGCTTTTCATATGGATAAAAATTCCAGAGTTTTGAATGAAATCTTAGAGAATTTTCATAACACTGGATTGAATAGGGGACCAGAAATGCCTGAGCACTGCTGGCATAAACCAACTTCATATTCTTGGTTTCAACATAATTAAACTGGGCAAATAAAGATGTGGGTGCGACAATAAGTAAAAGCAATGACAAAACTAATGTCATTTTACCAGATGATAAGAAAATTGTACTTTTCAAAATAACCCCGTCCTTTTCCGTAAAGGCTTACTTAGTTCTGTATCAATTAATAGCGATTTAATTCAAGTTAGCAATTATCTATTTTGACCGCAAGAAATTATGGCAAAAAAAAACCACGGAATCTTCCGTGGTTTTTTTTATATAAATATCAATCTGGTGACTATCGAGCGGCATTCCAATCTGCTATTGCTCTGCTGAATTCAGTACTTCCAATTGCGCGTCTCATTTCGACGTTGGAAAGGGCTCTCTGAAGTGCTGTATTTCTTGCGGCCAGGGCAAAGGCATCAGTTTTCATCATCAATTGATACGCTGCTGGCACGGCCATGGCTCTTTCAAAACCATCACTAAAGACTAAATCGGCTACTTGCGGAGATCTCATTGCTAAAGAAAAATCAGTGTCTCCAATCAATCTTCTGAATGCACTTGATCTCATGGCAAGTTTGAAGTCAACATCGGCATATGCTGCACGGAACAAAGCAGAAGCTTTCATGGCCCGTTTAAATTCACTGAATTCCATTAAGCGGGCAAAAGTTGAATTCTCTTTTGAGGCAAGGTAAAGATCATTCTTGTTGATTGCATCAACAAATGCCGGTGCGGCCATAGACAAGCTAAAAGCATCGCTAAAGAATAAGTCGGCTACTCCTGGAGATCTCATTGCTAAAGAAAAATCAGTGTCTCCAATCAATCTTCTGAATACGCTTGATCTCATGGCAAGTTTAAAGTCAACGTCGGCATAAGCTGCACGAAGCAAAGGAGATTTCATGGCGAGTCTAAAAGCGTCAGTCGTCAAGTCGTCAGCAATCTTTGGTTCCTTAGAAGCTAAGGCCCATGCTTCACTGACCAACAGGCGACGGAAATCTTCGTTTTCGAGAATTTTGACAATCTTGTCGTTCTGCAACAGTTCATGCCATTGGGCACCTTCCAGATTTACATCTGCATCTGTGATCTGATCTGACCGATATTTTTCAGCGACTCCAATCGCTCCGGTCAAATCACCTTCGTTTGGTGGATAATCATAATAAGACACAGCAACAATTACGATAACTGCGACAAAAATGATTCCCATAAACATTTTTACTTTTCCACTTGTCTTTTGTTCTGGCATGTGAGCCTCCTATGGTTTCTTACTGTTTATAGTTTTCTGTTTCTCTCAAGTTAAATACAAATATTCTTGTTTGATGTTGTTAAAGTTTCATTATTATTTTCGATATTTCAAGCCAATTCATTATTCTATCGAAAAAACCGGAATATTCCTCTCTTGTAATTCATCTCCAACTCTGAATTTGACAGAGATATCGGTAATGCCATTAGTAATCAAGTCGAAATACAAAGTGATATGACTATTACCATGTTTTGAGATCATTATTTTCCCATTTTCAATAATAATATTGTCATTACTACCTTCAATCTGGTTAAAATAAGACATCAAATTGATCTTCTCTTGATTATAAGTAATCTCTAATTGGTTATCAACCTCGGAATTGACATTGATTTCTGTTATGAATTGACCATCATTCAGCCTAAATGTCTCAACTAAACAACTTGAAGCACCAGCCAGCAGTTCACTTCTGTTCAGGAATTCGCCTTCCCAGACAGATTCCGGGTGACTTATTGTACCTGAAACTTCGGAATTGCTGATTGGTATCTGTTCTTTGATAAAATCTGAACTTATTATAAATAAAAACAGCCCTGCGGCAATGCCTGTTATAAAAGAAAAAGATGGTCTGGCCAAAAACGGCTCAACGAACATCTCTTTCAGTGATGAAGCCAGTGATTTTTTCACTGTTACTTCGCTTATTTTCTCAATCTGAACATTCTGAATATTTCTTATTGATCTCATTATGTTTAGTTTTAGTCTGGCCGGTGGATCAATCTCTTTGGTCTGAGACAGCTTATCAGAAACAGCCATCAACTCATCAAACAGCCTTCTGGCTTCTGGGTCAAACCGCAAAAGCTCTTGTAACTGCCTGTCTTCAGCTTCGTTAGCTTCCTTATCCACCACCTTGCTGATTAGTTCAATTTTTGTTTCGTCAATCATATAATTTAATTCCATTTTTTGTGAGTTGTTTGGAAAGTAGCTGCCGAGCAGTGAACAGTCTTGATTTTACTGTTTTCTCCGGCAGGTCCAATATATAACTGATATCTCTATATGGCAGAGAAACAAAATGTTTCAAGACAATGACTACGCGATGATCGATTTGAAGTTCGGCAACAGAATCCTGAATTTTTTCTGAAAGAGAGTCTGAGTAATATTTTTCTTCCGGAGTTTTTATTGGCGAGACCATATTGTCATCCAGTTCAGAAAACTGATTGCCTCTTTTTTTCCAATTTATCGCTTCGTTCATCATAATTCTGTATATCCAACTAAAAAATTTGTATTCTGATTTGAAATTCTTAAGATTCTCAAAAGCTCTCATGAATACTATCTGAGTAATATCTTCAGCATCATCATAGTCGTTAACTATTTTAAAGACGGTGTTGAAAATTACCTTTTGGTAACGGTCAACAAGCTTTTCAAAATCATCTGTCTTTCCATTTAGACAGTTCTTTATTATTTCATAATCATTCGTTTCAACCATAAATACCATCACCGAAGCAAAAGGTTGGTAAGATTAAGAGAGATTTTCTCTAATTTCATACAAATAAGCTCCTCAAAAGAATATGCTCGAATGACAAAACCCGATAATGTCCAATTAGTATTGAGCATTCAGGGGCTTTTCGGTTGTTAATGTCAGTTATTACAATTCACTTCCACGCCAGCATATAGTGAGAATAATAGGCGTAATTCACTCTGAAAGCAACGCATTTCTACATCTATAAACGCTATAATTGGCAAAAGAGCTTGAGCCAATTTCAGAATTATTGGACGATAACCTATTTTAACTGTTCGGGTTATGCTGATTTGTGGGGGGGGGGGGGGGGGTGGGGGGGTGAAAGGCGAAAAGTGAATTGATTTAGTTTGTTAAAG
>JACZYS010000169.1:0-1541 GCA_022570975.1 Candidatus Zixiibacteriota bacterium
GGAATATGGCCGATAAAGTGAAAATGACCGAGAAAATTGAAACAAAAGATTTAATCAAAATCTGGAATATGGCCGATGAAATTCTTAACTTAGAGCCATCGCCAATAAGAGAAATGGTGAAAACCGTTTCCAAACCCGGAATAATTTCATTCGCCGGAGGCCTGCCTGCTCCGGAACTCTTTCCGGTCAGAGATTTACAGGACTCAGCCAGAGATGCGCTGGATAAATATGGTGCCAAAATATTTCAGTACTCACTTACCAGAGGCATCAATGAACTCAGAGAGCTGTTGGCCTTTCGTGCAACCGAAAGAGATGTCCCCTGCACAATTGAGAATATATTGGTGACATCAGGTGCCCAGCAGGGGCTGGAGTTTATTTCAAGAGCTTTCATAAAACCGGGTGATTATATCATCACCGAAAACCCAACCTATGTTGGAGCCCTGCAGATTTTCAATTATTATCAGGCCAGATATGCCGCCGTAAAAATGGATCATGACGGAATAATAATTGACCATCTTGTTGAACAGATAGAAAAGTATAAACCCCGCTTCATTTACACCATCTCCAATTTCCAAAATCCAACCGGAATTTCTTTGTCGGTTGAGAGAAGATTTAAAATAGTAGAAATTGCCAGAGATTTCAATATTCCGATTATAGATGACAACCCATACGGTGATGTTTATTTCTCAGGGGAGAGGGTAACCACCCTAAAATCTATCGGCGGCGACCATGTTATAGCTTTAAGAACATTTTCCAAGATTCTTGCTCCCGGTTTAAGGATTGGATGGATAAACGCATCGGCCCAACTGCTTGACCAACTTGAAAAAGTAAAACAGTTTACAGATCTTCACACCAACACCTTCTGCCAGTATCTGGTTTATGAATATATAAGGCAGGGGAAGTTGCAAGCCCATATTGAGGATATCAAAATTGACTATAAGAAAAAAAGAGACAAAATGCTTTCAGCAATCGAGTCATCATTCCCCAAAAATGTTAAATGGACAAAACCGGAAGGCGGGATGTTCATCTGGATAGAACTTCCGGAAAACATATCAGCCAACAAACTACTGGAGTCTGCTTTAGAAAAAAATGTGGCCTTTATACCGGGTTCATTTTTTTATCCCAACAATCCACAGGAAAACTGTTTCAGACTAAATTTTTCAAATGCCTCGCCTGAGAATATTTCCGAGGGGATAAAACGACTTGGAAAAGTCCTGGGTGAGATAATAAGTTAATTTAATGCAGATAAAATTTTCTAAATACCACGCCCTGGAAAACGATTTTATTCTGCTTGAGACTGATAAACTTGGTTTTAGTAAAAAGAAATATGCGTCTATTACCAAAGAAATATGTAACCGGCGCCGTTCAATAGGGGCAGATGGAGCAATTTTATTGTCTGATCTAAATAAGAAATCTCCCAGGATGGAAATTGTAAATGTCGACGGTAGTTTTGCCAGCATTTCAGGCAACGGACTCAGAATTTCAGCCTTTCATATTTTCAGGAAATCTCCTCATTCAAAAAAAGCTAAAATAGGAACAGG
>JACZYS010000169.1:1551-3665 GCA_022570975.1 Candidatus Zixiibacteriota bacterium
CAAATTTTACAAAAATTATAAGGTCAGGCAAAAAAAAGGCGACCGTGAAAACTGATATAGGTGAGCCGATATTTGAAACCTCCCTTGTTCCGGTGAAAAGTAAGAGTAAATTTTTAATCAATGCTGAAATTAAAATCGGTAGTGCCAATTTTCCGCTTACAACTTTGTCGGTCGGCAATCCCCATACTGTTTTGTTTGTCGATGATTTTGATTTTGACTGGGAAACACTGGGTGCAGAAATAGAAAGGCTCCCAATTTTTCCGAAAAGAACCAATGTTGAATTTGTTAAAATTCTAAAACGAAATAAAATATTTCTCTCCGGGTGGGAAAGGGGTGCCGGGGCCACCGGTTCTTCCGGTACCGGAGCCGCTGCCGCCGTGGCCGCCGGAGTGATGAACGGTCAGCTGGAGCGAAAATGCGAGGTTGAATTTGATACCGGCTCTTTGAATGTCAACTGGAGAAATAGCGACAACATTATTGAGCTTACCGGACCGGTTGAGTTTATCGGCGAAGGGTATATTGAGCTATGATTTCTTTTAATGAACTGAAAAAAATGAATGCCAGGGGGAATGTTATTCCTCTGTTTGAAAAACTCTCAGCTGATTTAGACACACCCGTTTCTGCTTTCATCAAACTGGCCTTAGGAAAAAAAGAATCATTTCTTTTGGAATCGATCGAAGGCGGAGAAAAACTGGCCCGCTATTCTTTTATCGGTTATGATCCTTTTTTGATTGTTGAGGCTGATAAAAACGATATTATTTTAATTAAAGGGAAACAAAAAAGCAAAATAAACTGTCCTCCGATTGGGTTTTTGAACGAACTGTTTAAGAGTTATCAACCGGTCAAAGTGAGCGGACTGCCCCGATTCACCGGCGGTGGGGTCGGTTTTTTTGCTTATGACACGGTCAGGTGGATAGAGGCAATACCGGATAATAATAAAGATGTTTTGAATCTTCCTGAGATGAGACTTGGTATTTACAAGAATATTATAGCTTTTGACCACCTCAAGCAGGATATAATTATTATTTCAAATATTCTCCATGACCCCAATGAGAGAGGACTAAAAAAGAAATATGACCAGGCCACGAAAGAAATTGAACTGTCAAAAAAGAAACTGACTACAAAACTAAAAAGAACAATATCCAAAAAGAAAACTGCCTTTAACATTTCATCCAACTTTACGAAGAAAAAATTTGAAGCAATTGTCAGAAAAGCAAAAAAATATATAAAAGAAGGCGACATCTTCCAAGTCGTTCTGTCCCAGAGATGGAAAATAAAATCTAACCAAGACGCCTTGAGCGTATATAGAAATTTGCGAAGACTAAACCCTTCGCCGTATATGTTCCTTCTAAATTTCAGAGACAGTGCTATTATTGGTTCATCGCCGGAGATGATGGTCAGGGTAGAGGATGGGGTTATTGAAACCCGCCCCATTGCCGGAACCAGAAGACGAGGTAAGAATGAAAAAGAGGATGAAAAACTGGCCGCTGAGTTGCTAAGCGATGAGAAAGAACTGGCCGAGCACACCATGTTGATTGATCTGGGAAGAAACGATATTGGAAAAGTCTCAACTACCGGAAGCGTTAAACTTAAAGATAAAATGATTATTGAAAAATATTCTCACGTCATGCACATAGTAAGTTCGGTCGTTGGAAAGATGAAAAAAAATCAAACGGCACTCGATGGTCATTTCTCATGTTTTCCGGCCGGCACTCTCTCCGGCGCCCCAAAAATAAGAGCTATGGAAATTATTGATGAATTGGAAGAAGAAAAACGTTCCGTCTATGGCGGTTCGATAGCTTATCTGGATTTTTGGGGTAATTTGGACTCCTGCATTGCCATTAGAACGGTGGTAAAAAAAGATGACAACTTTTATGTTCAGGCCGGAGCCGGAATCGTTGCTGATTCCAGGCCGGCCAGAGAATATCAGGAGACGGCAGATAAAGCAAGGGCCATAATCGAAGCAATTAAAGGTGACAGCTGATGTATTTTGTATTGGATAATTATGATTCGTTTACATATAATTTGGTTCAATATTTGAGTGAACTTGGTGCCGAGCTAAAAGTATATCGCAATGATGAACTCAAGGTTGGTGAAGTCATATCTATGAAACC
>JACZYS010000169.1:3675-5546 GCA_022570975.1 Candidatus Zixiibacteriota bacterium
ACCCGGTCCGGGCCGACCGGAAAAAAGTGGAATAATGAATGAACTCATAAGAGCTGCCATGAAAAATATACCAATACTTGGTGTTTGCCTGGGACATCAAGCAATTGCTCAAGTTTTTGGAGGGAAAATCGGATATGCACCAACTCTCATGCACGGAAAGACTTCCGAAATCTTTCATAATGATTCTACTCTGTTTAACGGCATTGAGTCTCCGTTTACGGCAACCCGCTATCACTCTTTAGTAGTTGAGCCAAAAACATTGTCAGGTGAGTTTATCAAGACCGCTTGGACAGACGATGATGTGATAATGGGAATCGAGCATAAATCATTCCCTCTCTTTGGTGTCCAATTTCACCCGGAATCAATTATGACCCCGGACGGAAAACAAATTTTGAAAAATTTTCTGGATTTTATCTGATGTTTAAAAATTTTCTAAATTCTCTGATAGATGGTCACAACTTGACAACGCATGAGGCTCAAGAAGCAATGAATGCGATTATGTCCGGTGAAGTGACCTCGGCACAGATTGCCGGTTTTCTCATTGCCTTAAAAGTAAAAGGGGAAGTGGCTGAAGAAGTTGCCGGTTTTGTTAAGAGCATGAGAAGTCATTCATTGAAATTGAACATATCGGATGAAAATGCGGTCGACGGCTGTGGAACGGGTGGTGATGGTGCCAATACATTTAATATCTCAACCGCGGCGGCTTTAGTTGCCTCATCGGCCGGAGTCACAATTGCCAAGCACGGCAACCGCTCGGTCAGTTCAAAATGCGGCTCGGCTGATTTACTGGAGGCGCTCGGAGGAAATATTGACCCGGGGACAAAAAAAACAGAAAAGCTCATAAACAATAACAAATTTGGATTTATCTTTGCCCCTCGTTTTCACCCGGCCATGAAACATGCCGCTGTTCCAAGAAAAGAACTGGGTGTGAGAACGGTCTTTAATATCTTAGGGCCTATGACAAATCCGGCCAATGTGAAAAGACAGGTTATCGGTGTCTATGATAAATCACTGATGCCATTGATGGCCAACGTCCTTAAACTTACCGGTTCCGAACACGTCATAATTGCCCATGCCCATGACGGGCTGGATGAGTTTTCGGTATCATCACCAACAGATTATCTGGAACTTAATGAAGGGGAGATATCAGCCCATACAATCAGTCCAAAAGATGCAGGGCTGAGCAGACATAAACTTAAAGAACTCAAAGGCGGCAATGCCTATGAAAATGTCAAAATTATTCATTCTCTTTTTGAGGGTGCAAAAAACGGTTGTCGTGATGCCGTATTGTTTAACGCCGGAGCCATGATTTATGTCTCCGCCCGGACAGCTTCAATCAAAGACGGTGTGAAAACTGCAAAGGAGGCTATTGACAGCGGCAAGGCAAAAGAAAAACTAAATGAGTGGATAGAAAAATCTCAAGAATAATTCAATTTTATGACTGATATTTAACGCTAAGTATCAAAAGGATAAATCAATATTTCAAAACTTAAGTCAGCCTTTTCAGATTATTATAGTAATATAAAGTTATTTTCACGCAACGCCCGACTTTATCTTTTGGGTTCTTTTTTAATTGGTGTCAACTTTCAGGTATTCCAATTGCTTTTGAATTTGTATTTGAAAGAAAGAGGTTTGGTTGAAAGTCAAATAGGGCATATTATTTCCATGCGGGCTTTAGGCATGACTCTCATTGCCATACCGGCGGCGATTATTTTGAGTAAAATAAAACTTAAGCAAATTTTAATCTTAAGCTCAATTTTATTTGCCGTTTTCAGCTTCTTCATTTCCTCTGTCGAGGCTACAGAATTGATAGCCGGTTTTTCATTGTTAGGTGGAATGTCATTCGCCTTTTATCGGGTGGCAGCAGCTCC
>JACZYS010000008.1 GCA_022570975.1 Candidatus Zixiibacteriota bacterium
AACGGTGCGCATTCCGGTACCCCGCAATCGTCTTCTGTCCTTACTTGAAAAGGGAGAGGATAATAGTACGCTGACCGCGGAGGACATTCCTGATAACCCGGCCATCGAGTGGGAGATGCGGAGTACCAGAGAGATCCAGGGCCATAAGGTGGTCCTCGTCCAGGATCTCATGGTCGTACATATCATTCAGGCGAACAAATTCGAGCGATCCTTATACTTTGCCGTGACGGTTTCTCCGGAAAACATGATCGGGTTAGACAACCGACGACAAGCTTCCGGAACGAATAATTACATCCGTATGGACGGCCTGGCCTTTAAGATCATGCCGTACGGTGGACCCCGAGATTTTATTTCGCCGGAAAAGCTAAAAGAGAATCTTAAAGATAAGTTTAATGAAAAATTTAAGCTGCTTGAGAATAAAGAGATTGATGAAATAGCAATTAATTCTTTCCGAAGAAAATCAAAATAGTCAAACAGATTCAAAAACAATCCGGCGGTGCCGGACCTTCTTTAAAGACATAATTTATAAAAAAAGTTAAATCAACTATATTGACAGTTCCATCAAAAGAGCCGTCAATGTCACCTTCCTCTGGGCAGGGAGGAGCAGCACCTTCCTTAAACAAGTAAGCAATCATCGCCGTCAAATCAGTAATGTTAATCTCTCCATCTTCGCTCCCGTTAAAATTACCCCTGATACCAACACAACAAGATGCAATCAACTCAATCTGACCAATCCGGAACTGAGGTATAAATCTATTGTTATATGAATCTGAAAAAGCTGTTCCATGAAAGATATCTCCATTTTGAACTGAAATGGTATCTACATAGGTGAAGCCGGGGGAGATGGTAACCGGGTAGGAAAAATAAAGACTGCCCAGTAACCCACTGCCGACAACTATATCCGGCTCGTTATAGGCAATCACATGAATGATTATTGTCCTGTTTAAGGAATCAATATCATAGCCTCTAATGCCGGCATATTCAACTCTTCCACCGACAAATGAAAATGAATCTATATTTAGCTGCGGCGAATCCCAGGTCAAGAAGACCTCCAGACCGCTCAGAGCCTCGTCGTTGACAAACATAATTGGAACAGATACACTCCCTGTAGTAGTTCCACCTATAACAGGCTTTATCCATAGAGTATCAGGCAAAAGCGAATCGATTACCATTGTACCGGCCAAGGCTGACTGGCAAAAAAATATTGTAAGAAACAATATCAAAAAATTAATATTTCGTTTTCTGCTTTTCATAAACTCAAATAGCTATTTGTTTTGCGTAGACAAATTGAACTAAAACTAGAATAAATCTGTTGTCGGTACTCTATATATAACTGTACAATTATAGCACAAAATTGTTCCCTTGCAACACCTTTCTTGCTTGAAAAATCCTCTTATTCTTTGCAGAAAAACTCTTTATTTTCAAACGCTTTCTAAATTAATATCGACACATTTCTCATATAAATTCCAATTTCTCCGACATTATTTATAACCGAGCAAAAAACATATGAAAACTAAGATTAAAAATGCAACTCGCTGTGCATACGTGACTTCATGTTATCTGGCCGAGGAACTGAAATGTTTTGGCTACAAAACAGATTGTCCATTATATATGAAATCCAACGGAGAAATGCTCTCGCAAACGAGATTTGATCAAGCCATGGATAATCTGATTAACAAGACAAAAGCACGGTACACAGTAAAAGAGTAAGATTTTTACTGAGTAAAAAAAGAAAATATTTCCCACCGTTTTAAGTAATTCCTTCCCAAAAAACGGATATCAGCAAGCTCTTTCATCGCATCATCTTGCCATAATACCGTATACGACAATAGCTTATCATGTGATCCGAGTTCTTGGCACAGCCTCTGCTTTAAGTTCAGTGGAGGATAATATGATTAAAGGAATTTATTCATCGGCATCCGGGATGATTCCCGGTGTCAGGAAGCAGGAAATACTAGCAAATAATATTTCTAATGCTTCCACGCCCGGATTTAAAAAAGATATGCTTTTTGTCAAAGAACTAACAAAAGCACAGAAAAAAGCTATTACGACCAGAACTGACTGGGAAAACCCAATGTCAAACAAAGTCTTCACCGATTATTCTCAGGGGACTTTTGATAAGACCGGAAATCCTCTTGACCTGGCTATTGACGGCGAAGGATTCTTCACTCTCCAGCTCGATGACGGTTCAACGGTATTAACCAGATCAGGTTCATTTGTAGTAGATAATACCGGACTTCTTTCGTTCCCGGAAGGAGCAAAAGTAATGGGTGAAAGCGGGGCGATAAATGTTGGCAATGGCAACGTCTCTGTCAGCCAGACCGGAATTGTTGAATCAGACGGCACTCAAGTTGGCCGGATTGTTCCGGTGATATGAGTAAGTTGGAAAAATTAGGTTCATCATTATATGCCGTTCCAAACGATGTTCAACTTAACTCGGTTACAGATTTTTCAATCCACCAGGGATTCTTAGAAAGTTCAAATGTTAATATAGTCGAAGAGATGATTGATATGATTGTCTCTTTTAGAGAATACGAAGCTAACGCCAAGGCCCTCCAGTCTCAGGATAAATCACTGGAACATCTCTTCCAAAGAGTTGGCGGAAACGGCTAAAAGTAAGAAAAGGATTAATTTTTATGATTAAAGCAATGAGAACTGCAGCTTCAGGCATGATTGCCCAGCAGACAATGGTTGACAACATTGCCAATAATTTGGCCAACGTTAATACCGCCGGTTTTAAGAAGAGCAAGATTGAGTTTCAGGATGTTCTCTACCAGAACGTCAGAAAAGCCGGTACTGCGACAGCGGCCGGTACAAAAGTCCCTGCCGAGCTTTCTGTCGGCTATGGCACCAGAGTAGTTGCCAGCGTTCGTCAATTCACCGAAGGTGATCTAACTTCAACCGGAAACCCTCTTGATTTAGCCATCGCCGGAAACGGATTCTTTCAGATTGAGCACCCCGATGGTTCAATTGCCTATACAAGAGACGGAGCATTTAAACTTTCCGCAGAGGGAAGATTAGTAAACTCCGATGGGTATTACTTGACTCCTGATATCACTATCCCGGACGATGCAATTTCTATTTCAGTAGCCGGAAATGGAATGGTTGAAATTATTCAGTTTGGACAGGATGATGCGGTACAGATTGGTCAGATTGAGCTGGCCCGTTTTATAAACCCCAGCGGTCTTTCTGCAATGGGAAGAAACCTTCTCAAACAAACGGGAGCATCCGGTGACCCAATTATAGACATTCCCACCCAAAGCGGAATGGGACAGCTTGACCAGGGTTATCTGGAAATGTCAAACGTAAAAGTTGTTGATGAAATGGTAAATATGATTATCGCCCAGAGAGCATATGAAATGAACTCAAAGGCAATTCAGACGGCGGAAGATATGGCCGCAATTGCCAATAACTTAAAAAGGTAATTGAACATTGAAAAAAATATATAAAATTTTATTGGCCGCAATTTTATTCCTTTCATTTTCCTTAGCAGCCGCACCAGAAAATGATTCAGAAACCTGGCTGATAAAACTCTTCTTAGAAAAATATGATTTAGAAAGCGAAACCTATGTTGTGGAAGTGCTTTTAAATCCTTTTGAAAATCAGGAGTTTCTGCCCGAAAAAGCAAAGCTAATAATACTTACCCAACGAAAACCGGTTGGTCTCTTTTCGGTCAAAATTGAATTTTTCCAGGAGGGGATAAAACTCTCCAAGCAGGTAAAATACAGAATCAAAAAGTATGAAAAGGTTCTAATCATAAATGATCTGGTAACAAGAAACACACTTGTTGCTGAAAACATGTTTCATGTTGAAAGAACAGATGTAACCAGGTTGAAAGAATGTCCCATATATGATTTCAGTGAGATTTCCGGATTGAGAGCAAAGAGAAATCTTCGCCGGGGAAAAATTCTCACCACCGCCTCACTTGAAAAGGTGCCGGATATAATTTTTGGAAACAATCTGGCAATCATTTATGGAAGCGGATCGTTTCGTGTCTCTGCCGAAGGAATAGCCTTGCAGAACGGCTCAATAGGGGAGATGATAAAAGTGAAAAACGTTCAGTCAAAAAAAATAATCAGAGGACGCATATCGGAAAAAGGCGTCGTCAGAGTGGAATAAGAAAATATATAATTTGCATGGAGGCAAAGAAATGAAAATCACAAAAATTGTTATTATTATTGCGGTTCTACTGGCAATCCCTTTTACACTCAAAGTAAAAGGTCAGGATTTTGGTCGACACCAGTCCTTATTTACAGATATCAAAGCTCACAAAGTTGGTGATATCTTAACTGTTATTGTTTCTGAACAAAACAGAGCAACCAGCCAGGTCACCAATAAAACTGAAAAAACAACCAAAGGTGAAGCCAGCGGCGGACCGGGTCTTGGCACTTTTAGACTATTCCCAATGTTTCAAGCCGAAATGAAAAGCAAATCAACTTTTGATGGCAAGGGAAAGAATCTAAGAAGTAAAACACTGGAAGCAAAATTATCGGTGACGGTTGTAAATGTAAAACCAAACGGTGATTTAATTATCGAAGGCTCAAGAACAATCAATGTTTCCGGTGAAAAGGAAACAATTACCCTGACCGGCATCGTTCGTCAAAAAGATATAACTCAGAGCAATACTATTGATTCATACCTGATTGCCGATGCGGTCATACAAAATACCGGAAAAGGAAGCTCAGAGACCGGAACCCGTCCCGGAATTTTCATGAGATTCCTGCAATGGATATTTTAAGGAGAGAGTTGATGCTAAATTATAATATCATTCCCGCTAAGAGTATGCTTCTGCTGGTGGCCTTCATGATTATGATGTTAAGCTCGGTCACTCCTGTTGACGCAGCCAGAGTCAGAATAAAAGATATTTGTAGTTTTCAGAACAAAGTTGAATATGACCTCATAGGATATGGCCTGGTTATAGGTCTTGATGGCACCGGAGACGGAAAAGGAACCCAATTTACCATCCAGTCACTGGTCAATATGATGGAAAGAATGGGTCTCACTGTCAACCCCAAAAAAGTAAAAGTGAAAAATGTTGCCGCCGTTATGGTGACAGCCAAAACCTCAAGCAACCAGATGGAAGGCTCACATATTGATGTTACTGTCTCTTCGGTCGGTGATGCCTCCTCACTTCAAGGAGGAACTTTACTCTTGACACCATTATCCGGACCCGATGGTAATGTCTATGTCACCGCTCAGGGAGCAATATCTATCGGCGGATTTAATGTTTCCGTTGATGACAACAACAAAATAGTCAACAACTATACTCTTGTTGGTCGTGTACCGGGCGGAGGTAAGATAGTCAAACATCTTGACGCACCAAAGGAATATGAAAATGAGTTATACCTTTCCCTCATAAATCCGGATTATACAACTTCTCATCGAATCGCACAAAAAATTAACCTCAAATACGGCCTTACTGCATATCCCGTTGACGGCGGAACAGTGAGAGTAATTGTGCCTGATTCTTTATCTCATCCGGTCTCCAGAATGCAGTTTGTTTCGGATGTGGGGCAGATGAAAATTATTCCCGATAATCCGGCCAGGGTTGTCATAAATGAAAAAACCGGCACTATTGTAGCTGGTAGCCATGTAACAATTGATCCGGTAGCAATTGCTCACGGAACAATTACCGTTAACATCCAGTCAACGCCTATAATTTCTCAGCCAGAGCCTTTCAGTGGTGGAGAAACAGTTGTAACTCAAGAATCATTCCTCAGTGTCAATCAGGAAAACGCCCGCGTTACTCATATGAAAGGGGCTGTGAACCTTGCTGATATTGCTAAGGCCTTAAACAAAATTGGTGCAACTCCCAGAGATATCATTGCCATTTTTCAGGCTTTAAAACAGGCCGGCGCCTTAAGAGCAGAGTTGGTGATATTGTAATGTCTTCAATTCTTTCGGCAGCACCTCCATTAGTGATGAACCTGAGTGATATAGAAAGGCTTAAAGGGCAAAAAGGACTCGGCCTTGAAGCTGAAAAAAAGAGACTGAAAAAAGCAACCCGGGAGTTTGAGTCGATGGTTGTTTACGAAATGCTCAAAACTATGAGAAAAACAATCCCGGAAAACACGCTTACTGAAAGTGAAGATTCTTCAGGTGGTCTGGGAAAAGATATTTATACCCAAATGTTTGATATGGAGCTGGCCAGAAAAGTATCTACCGGCGATAAAAATTCAATTTCTGAAGTTCTCTATAATCAGGTTGTCAAATCAGTAGAAGCCAGATATCAAGATAATTCTATTCTCAAAGCCATAATTCAACCTTCAAAAGTTGATTCAAAACACATGCAGTTGAATAAGAAAAATTTTATTGAAAACCAGAACAACTTCAAAGAGATAAATAGAAAATCGGACTTGGATAATTTCAAGCCGATCTCGATAAGAAAAATCAGGAGCAGCAGTACAAAAACTGACAATATTGTTGCTCGTTTTGGGGATATAATAGAGATGGCCTCGCGTGAGACAAAACTTGACTCCGCCCTTATAGCTTCTGTCATAAAAGTTGAATCAAACGGAAATCCAAAGGCCGTTTCAAAAGCCGGAGCCAAAGGATTGATGCAGTTGATTGATGTCACAGCAGAAGAAATGGGAGTCAAAAAAGTCTTTAACCCAAAAGAAAATATCCTTGCCGGAAGCAAATACTTAAAAAAGATGATTGATAGATTTGGAGATATAAAACTGGGTCTGGCTGCATATAACGCCGGAGCCGAAAATGTGAAGAAATACGGGGATATTCCGCCGTTTGCTGAAACAAGAGAGTATGTGACTAAAGTTTTGGAAAATATGGAAAGATATCAAAATAATTCTCCAATGTGATGCGAGCCTGAAATGCTAAAGTGTGAGTCAATTGCTCCGACATATAAAGTGTGCAATAAATGTACAGTAAAAAGAAAAAATATAGGATATGATACATAATCTAATAGAAATTATTGGCCGGGAAGCAAAACTGTTTGAGTCTTTTCTCTTGGTTTTAGAAGAGCAGCAACAAATGCTTGTCTCCAATAACCTCAAAGGGATAAACAAAACAACTGAAGCCCAGAGAGAACTTCTTGTTCAAAGCCAGATTCTTAATAAAGAGCGCGAAGAGCTGACTGACAAAATAAAATCAGCCAACGCTATTGAAGGTGACTTAAACGTTACCAGACTTCTTGAAATGGTGGATAAAAATCAAGCGGAACAGCTGATCAAATTAAAAAATATCATTTTCAGCCTGCATGAACAGATTGGTGAAGTAAGAAACCAGAACGCAAACCTGCTCAATCGCTCACGCGAATATATAGCACGTATGATGGATATGCTTGCCAGAATCAACACCCCGTCCGGTTCATACGGAAGCACCGGGGCTGAAGAAGGCAAGACAAATGCTCTTGCCGTGGACAGGAGGGTCTGATGGCGGGATTATTTCAGGGACTTGAAATTGGCAAAAGAGCCTTATTAGCTCATCAGATATCACTTCAGACAATGGCTCACAATATCGCAAATGTAAACACGCCGGGATACACTCGTCAGCGGGTAGATATAAGAACTTCAATTCCGGAAGACAGTGCCGTAGGTCCAATAGGGAGCGGTATTACAGTTAGAGAAGTCAGACAGATTCGTGACCTGTTTTTGGGTGACCAGCTTCGTCAGGAAAACAAATCACTTGGCAAGTGGACTTTCAAAGAAAAAATCCTGGCCCAGGTTGAGTCAATATTTAATGAACCAAATGACAACACTCTTGCTGATATACTAAACGATTTCTGGGGCGCCTGGAGTGAACTTTCAAATGACCCAACTTCAACAAGTGCCAGAAAAAACGTTATTGACCAGGCCAATCAACTGGCCAACGGATTTAGACAGGTTAAAAGACAGCTTGCAAGCCTTCAGAACTCAATCAGCCGTGATATGGAAAACTTAACCTCAGAAATAAACGCAATGTCAACAGAGATTGCCAGTTTGAACAGGCTCATTGCATCTGAAGAAGCAGATGGTACCAGAGCCAATGACCTGCGAGATGCCCGTGACTTGATAATTGATAATTTAAGTGGACTTATTGATGTCAATACCGTTGAGAAATCATCTGGCTCAGTAACTGTTTATATAGGAGCCATGGCCATAGTTGATGGCGTAGATGTCCTGAGAGTAGCGTCAGAAACCGATAATGTTAACGGAATCCTTGAGACCAGCCTCATCTGGGAGGGAACAAGTATTCATCTGCGCAATAACAACGGAAAACTTAAGGGAATGTTAGAGATAACAGAAGAGATAATCCCCAGATATATGCAAGAACTTGACAGTATTGCCGCAGCTTTAATAACTGAAGTAAACACAGTTCATAGCGCTGGTTTTGGCTTGGACGGCTCAACCGGAACAAACTTTTTTAATCCCAATTTTACCGATGCTTCAAGAATGGAAATAAATAAAATGTTGCTTCAGAATACTGACATGATAGCCGTTTCTGGATCAGGAGCAGTCGGTGATAACACAATTGCCCTCGCTTTGCATGACCTCAGAGATGCAAAGTTAATTGCAAATGGGACCTCAACACTAAATAATTATTATAACAGTCTCATAGGTACGCTGGGTGTGGAGTCAAAAGAGTCCAAGTCTTCGGCAGCAAACTATGAACTGTTGGTACACCAGATATTTAATTCAAAACAGTCTGTGGAAGGCGTCTCTTTAGATGAAGAGATGGCTAACATGATTAAGTTCCAACATGCGTATGACGCAGCTGCCAGAATAATAACTACCATGGATCAGGCATTGGATACAGTGATTAACAAAATGGGAATTGTTGGCAGATAAAAATTTTGGTCTTTAATGACTGAGTGAATACCAAGGAGGGTTCGTGCTTATTCTAACAAGGAGGTTGGGTGAGTCTATTAACATTGGCGACGATATTAAAATTTCCATCTTAGGAGTTACCGGAAGACAGGTAAGGATTGGGATTGAAGCTCCAAGTCATGTAATAGTCCATCGCGAAGAAGTTTATATGAGGATTCAGGAAGAAAATAGAAAAGCTTCCAAATCACTGAGGAAAGATTTATCCAATGTGATGAATATTATAAAGGAAAAATTAAGACCAAAGACAGGTAATATACTGTCAGGTCCGGAAATTGAGTTTACAAAAGATAAGAAAAAGCCGGGTAACAAAGGTAACATGAAAAGAGATGAAAGGCAGTAGATACTGCAGTTAGTGTGAGCTAAGATTATGCGTGTAACGAATAGTATGATATCAGGACAGGTCGTATTCAACATGCAGCGCCAGATTGAGCGACTGCTTAAGATACAGATCAGTATCTCTTCCGGCCGAAGACTTGAAAAACCATCCGATGACCCCGTTGGGATACTTCGTGATTTGGATTACAGGATGGAACTTTCCAAAAATGAGCAGTTCCTGAAGAATATTACTCGTGCCCGAAATAAATCAAATAACTATGATATTGTCTTAGCAGAATTGAAAAATTTGATCAGTATTACCAAGGAGTTGGCTATTGGGATGGCCAACGGCAACTTTGATGCCTCGGCAAGACAGGCCTCAGCTTTAGAAGTCAAATCAATTTTTGAACAAGTAATGCAGCTGGCTAATGGAACTCTGGAGGGACAGCATGTATTCTCCGGATTCTTGACTAATTTAGCCTCGTTGACAGCTTCGTCAAACGGCGTAGTCTATAATGGTGATCAGGGAGTTATTAAGGCAGCTATTGAGCAGTCTACTAAGCTCAGAATCAACGTAACCGGTGACGAGGTATTTCTAAAGAGTTTCGAAGCAATAGGAGCCAAATCTGATTTGAATGTGGCAATAGTTGCCTCAACGCTTTTGGTTGATATTAATGCAGGTAACGGAATTGATCAGGCTCCGGGAACTTTTACCATCACCGATGCAAACTTAAATCTTGTTTCCACCATTGACATATCTGCGGCAACGGATATCAATGATGTCCTTACGGCAATTAACGCCCAACTGGCAGCCGATGGCTTGACCAACATCACTGCAAAAATTGGAGCTGAAAATATTGATGATGCTGCTCCAAAACAAATTTCGGATTTCACCTCATTGGCAAAATTGAATAATGGTCTCGGTGTAGACTTGAATATCGGCCAGATTAAACTCTCCAACAGCTCTGGAATAGACTTCGACATAAACCTTTCATCTGCAAAAACTGTGGGAGATATAAGGACCTTGTTCAACGCCCAGACATCCGGTTTTGGTCCACCCTTAGATCTCGTCACTATCCAGCTAAATGCCGCCGGTACCGGTTTTGAAATCACGGATACCAATGGACCATCTTTAGATTTAAAAATTACAGAAATAAACAGTTCTTATAATACGGCCAATAATCTTGGTATTTTGGGTGAGGTCGGTGCAATAATGGTTGGTTTAGACTTACAGCCGGAACCTGATTTTGATATTGAAGAAACAGGTGGAACCACAGCCAGAGACTTAGGGTTTGGCGGAAACTATACCTATGATATGATAGGCGATGATTTGGACCCCAACCTTACCGCAACAGCCAACGTATCTGATTTGTTTAACGCCTTAAATATTCCCGAAGGTGAAATTACCATATGGCATGGTGATCTTACCAGAACTCTTGATTTTTCCGCAACCGGGATAACCACTGTTCAGGATATGCTTGACCTGATAAATAATTCCGGGCTGGATATAACAGCTTCTATTAATCCGGACTTGAACGGAATTCAAATCGTAAATAACGACCCCAACAAGTCATTAACAATTGAAGAAACAGCAAAAGGCCGGGCCGCCAGAGACATGGGGATTTACGGTTCAAGCGACATGATGGGAACTCTGTTGGTTCTGATAAATGCATTAGAGAAAAATGATCAGGAAGGAACAGGAATGCTCCTTGGGAATCTGGATAACTCCATTCAGCATCTTTTGAACCAACGTTCAACTGTTGCCACTACCGCTTTGAGGTTAGAAAGAACAGAATTTCGTTTGACAGATCTGGCTCTAAATTTTACGGCCCTTCTCTCTGAAGTTGAAGATGCCGACATTACAAAAATGATCACAAATTTAGCAACATTTGAAAATAGCTTTCAGGCTTCGCTTTTGGCAGGAGCAAGAATTATTCAACCATCGTTATTGAATTTCTTGAGATAGAAAAGGATTTTGATATGAAAATACAGACCAGAAGATTTGGTGAAATTGAAATAGAAGAAGAAAAAATAATCAGAATGATCAAGCCAATATTAGGTTTTGAATCATTAAAAAAGTTTTTTCTGGTTGAAGCGGAAGAAATGTCACCGTTCATGTGGCTCCAATCTGTTGAAGACCCCATTATTGCTTTTATTGTTGTCAATCCCAGAGTGTTTTATCCTGATTACAAAATTGAAGTAAATAGAAGGGAAGTTGCAGAAATTGGTCTCACCAATGTAGAAACTGTGGAAACATATGTTGTCGCTACCATCCCAGATGACCCTACAAAATTATCTTTAAATCTTCAGGGTCCAATAATTGTTAACACGGAAAACCGGGCTGCCAAACAGTTGGTAATGGTTGATTCCAAATATAAAATATCCCATTTCCTGTTTGAAGAACTCAGTATAGAAGAAGAGGCCGAAAAAGAGATAGAGTCTCATCCGGTCGGTGTCTGAAATAAATTGACTGCATTAGTTTACAGTCAGGATTAGGTTTGTAATCGGAATAAGATGCGAAATGGATATCAAGAAGCTGTCATTACTCAAAAAAAATGCAGAGCAGGATAAAGCAACCTCTGAAGAGTTGAAAGAACAAATAAAGTTCTCACTTTCACAAAATAACAACAGCCAGGCTTACCAATACTTAATTCAATTATTGGATAAAATTGCTCCAACTGCAGAATTGTTTAACAACGCCGGTCTTATGGCTCTGGCTCTTAACAAAAACGAAGAAGCTAAAGAGCATTTCTTAAAAGCTCTCAAAATAAATAACAAAGACTATCAAGCCAACTATAATTTGGCCCTGCTTCACACAATGAACAATCAACCCCAGATGGCTATTGATGTTTTTGAAAATCTTTCCAGCATTAATCCGGATGATGTATCCCTGCTAAATGATATAGCTGTTCTCCAGATGAATAACGGCAAGAAGAAAGAGTCATTTCAACTCTTCAGGAGAGCATTAACCAAAGAACCAAACAATGACACAATCAGAAACAATGCCTTAGAACTTGCAACCGAAAATAACATGACAGAAGAAGCATTTAAGCTGCTTGAATTTAACCTCAAACAGGATATTTCGGAGAGCTCAAGAGCGAACATCTCAGACTGGCAGACAAAAATTAAAAATAGTTCAAGAAATATAAAATTGACTTCTGTTAAATCTACAAGCAAAAAGAAGCTCGCTTTTTTTGCAGTTCACAGGACGTTTCTCAAAGATATTATCGAAATTTTATCCAAATCGTACGAGATAAAGATATTTGAGGGAAACAAAGTTGAAGAAATTTACAGACTTATGGAGTGGGCAGATATTGCCTGGTTTGAGTGGTGTGACCAACTCTTAATCCATGCCGCCTCAATGCCAAAATGCTGCAAAATTATTTGCAGACTTCATAGCTATGAAGCCTTTACAGAGATGCCATCGAAGGTGGACTGGAACAAAGTGGACAAACTTATTTTTGTCAACCAGTCGGTCAAATCCGTTTTTGAACAACAGTGCCAGACGAACATATCAAAAGAAATAATTTATAACGGTATTGACATGGGAAAATATCCCTTGAGAACAGTTAGAAATAACGGCAAGAAGATTGCCTCGGTTGGATATATAAACTACAAGAAAAACCCGACACTCCTGCTTTACAGCTTTAAGAAGATTTATGAGTACGACAATGAGTACACTCTTCATATTGCAGGCACTCATCAGGACCCAAGAATTCAGTTATATTTTGACCATTTCTTAAGAGAAAACCAACTCCCCGTGCAATTTTACGGATGGGTGGAAGATATGCCAGTGTGGTATAAAGATAAAGATTTTGTTATCTCAAGCTCTCTTTTTGAATCATTCCATTACTCTATCGCAGAGGGGATGGCAAGCGGGCTGATGCCGCTCATTCACAACTGGTACGGCGCAGCCAATCTTTATCCAACGGAATATCTCTATAATGATCCGGATGACTGCCTCAAGTTGTTAAAAAAGCTGGAGAAAGAAGACATGAAGAAACTTGCGGAAGAAAACCGCGCATTCATACAACAACATTTTGACAAGAACACAACCAATGAAATGGTAAAAGAGACTGTTGATGCTTTAGCCCATGAAAGTTTAGAAACGACAATAGCATAGAAAAAGGGGAAAATGCCAAAGAAAAACAAAAAACAATCGAAGAAGAAGCAAGCAGAAAACAGAGACCAGATATTAAATAACTTTCAGGATCAACTCAAAGTTGACCCGAACAATCTGGTGGCTGCTCTGGGAGTTGCTTTCTATTACAATAACAGTGGTAACGAGGGCAAAATTCTTGAGATTCTGGAAAGATTTGTGAGCAAATATCCATTTGAAAGCAATGAGCATAACAATGTTTTTGACAAACTTCTCGCCTATGGTTACTCAAACTCCGGCCAATATGTAAATGCGGAGGCTGTTATTGACCGGGCCATAAAAAATGATGATAAATCATTAGATCTGTTTTATCTTAAAACTTACGCCCAGCTTTCGCTCCGTAACTATGACGAAGCTATCAAATCCGGTAAGAAATATCTGACCAATTACAGCTACCATACCAAAAATAATCAGAAGCCAAATAATGAATCAGCAATTACGCCCGGACATCATTCCCAATTGTCAAATTTTGTCGGGTCGGCGTACAGAGAAAAGGCTGATTTTTCAAAGGCAGAAAAATACTTTAAACGGTCAATTGAGACAGATTCAGGTAATCACCTCCCATACCTAAATCTGCTCAATATGTACAGATTTGAAGGTAAACAAGACTTAGCCAAAGAAATTCTTGAACAGGGATTGATTCAGTGCCGAGAAATTCAGGAATTGAGGATGTTTCAGCAGTCGCTGACCACCAACGCCACAGTGTCGGCCTGTATGATGGTGAAAGATGAAGAGGAAATGCTTCCAGCCTGTTTGGCATCAATCCGCGACTGGGTGGATGAAATTATTGTCATAGATACCGGTTCAACAGATAAGACGGTTGAGATTGCCGAGTCATATGGTGCAAAAGTGTTTCATCACCCCTGGGGAAAGAACTTCTCGCTGCACCGTAACCAATCTATTGAAAAAGCCTCATCTGAATGGATATTCATAATTGATGCTGACGAAAGAATCTGCGGCGAAGATATTCCAAGGCTTAAAGATGCTCTCACCCGGCCGGAATTCTCAATGATATCAATCAACGTATACAATATTTATGGCCGCCATCAGGAAATCAAAACATTTCTTCCTTCAATTAGATTTTTCCGCCGGGAGAAAAACTTCAGATATGACGGCATAGTCCATAACCGGCTTATTTTTCCGGAAGATACTCCTGTTTTAAGAGTCCCGGTCAAAATTGAGCACTATGGTTATGATCTTTCCAAAGAGAATATGACCAAAAAATTCAATCGCTCCAAAGAACTTTTAAAAAAGCAATTGAAAGAAGATAAAGACAATGTCTTTAGCCTTTTTAATTATGCCCAGCTCTTAAGAGGCGAAGGAACCGAGTTCCAGACAAAAAATGTACCGGAAATTCTGAAGGCAGCCTCAAGAGTAATAGAATTAACAGACCCAAAAGATGAAAATGTCCGTCATGTTCACCTAATGTGTCTGGACCAGATAAGCTGGGCATATTTTTATAACGGAGATTATGAAAAGGCGTTAGTCCGGGCCAATAAAGCACTCAAAATAAAACCGGATTACTTGGACCCGCTTTTATTGCTTGGTCATGCTTATAGTAGAATGAAAGATTATGACAATGCAAAAGAGTCTTACAAAAAATACCTTGCTGCTCAATCAAAATTTGATGACACCGCCGAGACTGATAATATTATCCTCTTGCATCCTGAGAGTCAAGCAACCGCTCTGTACGGATTGGCTGCTATCGCTGAAATTGATAAAGATTTTCAGTTGGCAAAGTCATATTACATGGAAACTTTAAAAGAGAACAAACGTTATCTGTCGGCCAACTCAAGTATGGGCAGAATTTTTAAGAGTGAAGGCAACCTTATTGAGGCTGAAAGATTTTTCCTGAATCAAATAGAGATGAGTGATAAGAACTTTGAAACAGTTGTCTCTCTGGCAGAAATTTATCATTCAAGAAACGAATACGATGATGCGGAAAAAAACTACAAAGAGGCTCTTATCATAAACAAAGATTCTGCTATGGCCCTTTTGGGGTATGGCAAACTATGTCAAGAATTGGACAGAGAAGAGGAAGCTGTAGAAATGTTCGACCGGGCGGCTTCCCGAAGTAAGCTGAATACAGGTTCAAAGAAAGAACTGGCCAGCGCATTTTTTAAAACGGGGAATTTTAAGAAAGCATCGTCTCTTTATGAAGAGATTTTGAAAGATGAAAAAGAGAACCCGGAAATCTTAAACGATCTTGGAAACTGTTTCTTCAAGTTGGAAAAATATAAGAAAGCTGAAGAAATATATAACTCGGTAATTATTCTTTCACCAGATCTTTCCGTAACATATCGAAATTTAGGGATGTCTCACATCAAACAGGAGAATCATAAAAAAGCGCTTGAGGCATTCACAAAATATTTAGAGAAAGAACCTGACTCATTTGAGATAGTTCACATTGTGGCCGATTTGAATTTAAAGTTGTCTCAATATGAAACAGCTTTGAATTATTTTGAAAAATACTTGCGACAGGTACCGTCAAACCATCTGGCCTTTTTCAATCTTGGAGAATGCTATCTCAATATGGGACATAGGGATTCGGCCATTATGGGTTATCAACAGGCACTTAAGATAAAACCGGAGTTTTTGCCGGCTAAAGACAGGATTACTCAACTTGAAATTAGTTCGGAAATGCGAAGGGAAACTTAATTTAGAAACTTTGAAAATATTATCGATTTGTAAGTTAAGAAATATTGTATGATGCCGATTCATTTGTTAGAAATAAGCAGATCGCATAAACAACCTCAAGCAGAAAACTGCAAGGTGGCTAATTTCTTGGAGAGTTAAATGGGAGCTAACTCACATTAAAATTAACATTGGAAGTGACATGGTAGTGAAGAAAAACCAAACTAATAAACGAGGTAAGGATACCTCAAAAACGTCAAGGAGGATATGACGTATGGCACTTCGAATTAACCACAACCTAGCTGCAATGAACGCTAACCGAAATCTGGCGAACAGCAGCAACGCACTCGAGAAATCGATGCAGAAACTGTCATCCGGTTTCCGAATCAACCAGGGTGCTGATGATCCTGCTGGTCTGGTAATTTCAGAACAGTTCCGGGCTCAGATTGCCGGATTGAACCGTGCTATTGGAAACTCAGAAGGTTCCATAAGTATGATTCAGACCGCAGAAGGCGCACTTGGTGAAATCTCTAACCTTCTCATCTCCATGAGAGAGTTAGCAATTCACGCTGCTAACACTGGCTTCAACGATGCCAACCAGTTAGCTGCTGACCAGGCTGAAATTGACAACGCGATCAAAACAATTGATCGTATTGCTGCCAACACTCAGTTTGGTACAAAGAAACTCTTAGATGGAAGTAATGACAACATTGCTACTATCACATCCGCAAACAGTTCTGGCGTTACCATTAAGGAGTCTTTCCTTAACTCCGGTGCTCACTCAATCTCCGCTACAAAGATTGCTGATTCTACAGCTTCTTTGAACACAACTTCTTTAGGATTAAGCCTCAAGAATACAGACGGGGATCCAATCAATCTGACAGAAGATATTCACAACATTGATGTTTTACAGGCATCTGACGTTGCTAAGAAAACTTCTGACAGCATTACCTTAGCTGACGCTTTTGGTAATGACTTAGTACTTTCCGCTACAGCTTCTGTTGCTATGATATCTTCAACAGGTATCGCTGCCGCAGCTACTGCTTCACATGCCGGCTCTTACACAGTAGTTATTAACTACCAGGAAAACGGTGAATCTCCATCCAGTAACCAAACATTTAATGTTACAGTTGCTAGTGGCGACAACACTTCAACTGTTGCTTCCAATTTGCAGTCTCAGATTAACCTGAACACATCATTGGCGGGTAAAGTATCTGTAACAGGTACTGACAGTGGTCAGTTGAGAATCAAAACTTCTAACCAGGGTGCACAGTACTCAATTAAGACAGAAGCTTCTTCAAATAACGCTGCTGTCACATATTTCAGTTTTGCTGCTATTGATGACAGAGGTGAATCTGCAAACGTACTGAACTTTACCGTTACAACAGCTACCGGTTCTGCAAGAACCAGTGACGTAACAGTAGGTGCTGCTACTTATACTTCTTTAAGTTCATTGGTAACAGCTACCAACACTGCTCTGGACACAGCTTTTGGTAAAGTCCAGGGTGACACCGCTACATCTGATATAGTTTCCTCGCTCGTTAACACTAATCAGCTTCAGTTTGCTACTCAGGACGAAGGTTCTGACTATTCAATCAAGATTAACACTGGTGCTGCTGGAACCGGAAACCTTCGTAACGTATTGAAGCTTACTGATGATACCTTAGCCAATACGGGACTTGCTGCTTTAGTAGCATTTGATAACTTTACAAATACAATTACTAAAGTAAACTTTGGTTCTACTCAGGATATAACTTTGAAAAACAAAGCCGATGGCGATGTTTCTCAGGGTACAGTTGAAATGACAGTTAGTACTGGTGCAAACGGTATTAATATTGGTAACCTGCTCTTAGATGTTAAAGCAGCAAAGTTTGATGTTCGTTTGGACGGCGGTCCTGCTACTTCAGTTTCTGCTGGTAATACGGCAACAATCTTTAACGCCGACCGTTCACAGTCTCTCAAACTTTCCTACGCCTTAACTTCACAGGGCGGAACAGAAACAATCAATAATATTGACCGATCTCTGGTCTTCCAGATAGGTGCAAACGTTGGACAGACAGTCAACATAGGACTCCAGGGCATGCAGGCTTCTTCATTGGGTAGGGGAATTGCCGGTAACTCTTTCACCAGTCTGTCTCAGATTAACGTTACGACGTCTTCTGGAGCTCAGAGTTCACAGTCTATTATTGACGCTGCTATCAATGAAGTTTCCTCAACTCGTGGAACGCTTGGTAGCTTCCAGAAGAATACTCTGGAATCGAATTTGAGAAACCTCAGAATTGCTGCTCATAACTTGACAGCTGCTGAATCTCAGATTCGTGACACTGATATTGCAAGAGAGATGTCAGAATTCACCAAGAACCAGATACTTGTTCAGGCTGGTGTTGCCATGCTTGCTCAGGCCAATCAGGTTCCTCAGGCGGTTCTTTCACTCTTTTAATATATAAGAGTAAACAAATTTCAGGAGGAGTTAATTCTCCTCCTGAAATTCTTACTTATAGGAAAGAAGAATGAAAGACATTGGAGTCAGGAGATAGAAATGGCAATTGCACCTTTCTCTATAGACGGACTTTCGTCCGGCTTAAATACTACCGAAATTATTGATTCCATCATAAGATTTGAACGCCGGTCAACAGTCCTGCTTGAATTTGACCAGGCCCAAAAAACAAATATTATTTCCACTTTGAAGGCTCTTCAGGCAAAATTTTTTGGATTAAGCACAGCCCTTCAATCATTATCAAATCCAAAGACTTTTGAAAGAACAAACGTTACCGTATCAGACGATACTTTTCTAAGTGCAATAGCAAGTGGAAGGGCAGGTAATGGTGCCTACGATATACAGATACAGTCGATCGCACGCAACCACCAGATAGCCAGTCAGGGTTTTGAAAACGAATCTATTTCCACCATGGGAATCGGCACAATCTCCATTCAGATTGGAGATAATGCTTCTAATGATGTTATAATAGATTCTTCCAATAATTCTCTCATTGGAATAAAAAGCGCCATAAATTCAGCTAATTTAGGAGTAATCGCTTCTATTATCAATGATGGAACTTCAGAAAATGCGTTTCGCCTTGTTCTCTCTTCAAAAAAGACAGGCGTAGCCAACGATATAAAAATTACATCGACCTTAACCGGTGGTTCAAATCTGGATTACAGCTCAACATCATTTGATAAACCGGAGGCGGTCAACATGAACCCCTCTTCAACATCAAAAATTTCTCTTGGCACAACAGCATCATTTTCAGGGTCGAGCAACAAAATATATACATTTACTGTAAAAGGCAGTGGTTCTCAAATAATAGGAACCGATACGATCACATTAGATTGGACCGACGGAACAAACTCCGGGTCAATAATCGTTACGCAGGCAGACAACGAGGTTGAACTGGTAGGAACGGGATCAGAGGGGCTAAAATTGTCTTTTGCGGCAGGAACTTTAAATGAGGGCGATATTTTCCAGGTAGGAACCTTTGCACCGCTGCTTCAGGAAGCTACCGATGCCCGCATATCGGTGGGGTCATCCGGAGGCTCAGGCTCACCCATAATAATTACATCAGAGAACAATGAGTTTAAAGATGTTATCGGAGGGTTAAGTATCACTACTAAAAAAGAAACCAAGGCAGGAGAATCAATCACAATCAATACATCCCTTGATGTTTCCGGAATTAAAGCAAAAGTTGGTGAGTTTATTAAAAATTATAATGCCATCAATGACTTCATTGATAAGCAAAACAGCTATAATCCGGACACAAAAGAATCTGGTGTCTTATTTGGAGATGTTACTATGCAGTTCATGCAGAATGGTATCAGAAGAACTGTCGGCTCCGTTATACCGGGTATTGACACAAAATTTAACCAGCTCTTTTCCATCGGAATAAGAACATTAGGTGTCGGAAAACTGGCTATTGATAAACGGACTCGATTTGAAGATGCTTTAAATAATAATCTTGATGATGTCATCAAGCTCTTTACAACTTCCGGAAATTCAAGCAGCAATTTTATTGAATTTATTTCGGCAGGAACTGAAACCAAAACCGGAGAAGCCTTTGATATTAATATTACGCAAGCTGCTTCAAAAGGAAAATACCTGAGCTCAGGGATTACCGACCCGGGGACTACTCCGTTAACTTTGAATAGCTCCAACAATAGATTAAAAATATCTGTCGACGGTCTTTTCTCAAACGAAATGTTGCTAACGGAAAAGACATATAATTCAAGTGATGAATTGATTAAAGAGATTCAGGCCAAAATTGACAACGATGATAAAATAGGCAACCGTGGTCTAACCGTTAAGTGGGTGTCCACCGGAACCGGCACCGGATATATTGAATTTGAAAGCTCAACCTATGGTGCGGCTTCAAAAATTGAGATGCAGACTTCCATTCCATCTCCGGCCTACAACCTTCTGGGGATAACCACCGGTGCTCCCCTAAATGGAAAAGATGTTGAAGGAACCATGAACGGAGAAGATGCTGAAGGCCTTGGCCAGGTTTTGACCGCCAAGGAGGGGAACGAGACAACCTCAGAGTTAAAGCTGAAAATTACATTAGAAAGCTCTCAACTTGGCACGGGCGCGGAAGGAAGCATAACTATAAGTAAAGGTCTGGCCGACTTATTGAACGACCAGATTGACAATTTCACCGAATCTACGGACGGCACTTTTGACAGAAAAATCTCAAGCACGCAAAAACAGATCGAAGAAATTACAGAGAGAATAAAAGAGAAAGATGAATTCCTTGCCTTGCGTAGAGATTCGCTCTTTAAGCAGTTTTTAGAAATGGAATCGGCTCTTGCTCAACTTAGAGTTGAGGGGGATTTCTTAAGCGTCCAGTTGGCAAGCATTAATGCAAATTGGAATTTTAATAGGAATAATCGATAATAATCAAAATGGGATTTCAAATGGAAAATAAAATAGGAACATATAGAACGGTGGATTTTCATGGAAAATCCCAATTGGAACTTCTGATTAAAGTGTATGATGGAGCAATTAATTCTTACAGAACAGCCAAAAAAGAATACCTGGCAAAAAATCTTGAAGCTGGATATGCACAGCTTGAAAAAGCAAAAAAATTCATCACTCATCTCTACACTACATTAGACCATGAAAAAGGCGGCGAAGTTGCAGCAAGTCTGGACAAAATTTATGTTTTCATCTTAAACGAAACAAATGTGCTGGAAGCGACAAAAGAATCGTCAAAGATTGACGACATAATAGATATATTGGATAGCCTCCGCTCAGGATGGTCTGAACTAAAAGAAAATCAAGAAGCTGATGATATTAAAGAAAGCGGAACAAAGGATTTGAAAAACAAAAAGGAACTATCAATAACGGCATAATAATGAACTTCACCGATATAAATAAATTAGAGCGTGAGCTGACTTTTAGTCTCAAAGAAGAATATTCTTTTTATCAATCATTGTATGTCATGCTTGACAAACAGAGAGATGCTCTCAAGTACAATAAAGATAATCGTTTGGTCGAGCTCTTTGCGGAAATTGAAAGATGTCACAAGAGGATACAAAAATCAGAAGTGAAAATTTCAGAGATGAAGAACAAAAACCCGGACCTCTTCAATATGGTAATCGTTTTACCGGATGTCAAAAAGATAATTAACTCCATGGCTACTCTTTTAAAAAAGAATATAAAACTTGTAGCTGAGTGCGAAGAATATATGACCGGAAAATATGAGAAAATTAAAAGAGAAATTGATAAACTCAAAAATAGCGAGAAGATATTACAGTATATTACCGAAGCACCGGCTTCACCACAATTTGTTGATGGGAAAAAATAGCCGAAGGCTTCATTTATAATCACCTTATAATCGGAATAGGAAGGTGCAAAAATGAAAATAGGACCAGTTGAAAGCAGGCAATTTGTAAATAGTCTCAAGAAGGCGGAAATAAGCCAGGGAGACGACAGTGTTGGTTCTCGTTTTAAGACCAAAGACAGCTTTGATATCTCATTGGCAACAAAGAAGAAAATAAGAGACTTGGCCGACCGAAAACTGTTGGAAAGCGGTGAAATCGGCGAGGCAAATTTCGAAGATAATCTGGAGAAGAGAAACATCATAAAATTAAGAATATCAAGCGGATATTACAAAAACAGGAATGTTCTCAAGCAAATCGCCGATAAGTTAATAAAAGGTATTTGAGATATTTTAACCAATAAACCGGGCCAAAAATGGAAACAAGCATAGCTGACAATAAAATTGCTGATAATAAAGTCAAACAAATAATTTCTAATATTAGAAACTTGCCCACTCCTCCGATTGTTTTTCACCAAATTCAAAAAGTAATAAACGACCCGAACGTATCAGCTAATCAGGTGGCAGGAATCTTATCTGAAGACCCGGCTATGTCTGTAAAAGTCTTAAAACTTACCAACTCTGCTTTTTATGGTCTCTCGCGTGAAGTGGACTCAGTAAGACAAGCAGTAGTCATAGTTGGACTGGAAGCAATTAAAAATCTTGTTCTCTCGGCATCTGTTTTGGATATGTTCAAAGATAAAAATGTTGATCAGGACTTTCAGGAAAAACATTGGAGACATTCACTGGCTACCGGATTCTGTTGCAGAATTGTCGCTCGTCAGATTAAAGACCATGGATTTATTGATGCAGATGCCGCTTTTTCAGCCGGACTTCTCCATGACATGGGGAAAATGGTAATAATTTGTTTCTTAGATGATGAAAGAGAAAAAATTAGAGCTGCTCACAAGCAGGAGCCTGGCCTCTCTGATTTTGAGATTGAAGATAAAACTATCGGCTTTAACCACGCCCAGGTTGGCGGATTCTTAACCGAATTATGGAAACTGCCTCAGGTTTTAAGTGACGCCATCAGTTTTCATCATACTCCTTTTGAAAGCGAGCAGGAAAATCAGCTTTGTTATATGTTGAATGTCAGCAATTATATCGCAAAAAAGACTTTCTATGTTGATGAAGATGAAGCACAAATTGGATCTGTTGATCAAAAAGTTTTGGGACATTTGAATATCAAAGAAGAAAAAATAGAAATTATATCAGAAATTCTCAAAGAAGAATTTCTTAAAGCTGAGACGTTTATGCAGATGGCCGGATTAACCTAACTGCTTGCTTTCAAAAGCCTTACAATATATCTTTCGCCCAATTTCTTAATTTCCTCTCAAATTCATAAACAATTGAACCATAAAGAAATGAGTTTTCTGCTGAGAAGAAATTTAGCCTTGACTTATTTTAGATTCTCATATATAATGACAGACTGAAAAATTAGCTAAGGCTTTGTGGAATGGGCGATTAGCTCAGGTGGTTAGAGTACTTGCTTGACATGCAAGGGGTCACTGGTTCAAGTCCAGTATCGCCCACCATTTAATTTTATTACGGATTGCGAATACGCAACCCGCTCTTAAGTCTGTTGTTAAAAAAAGAAGTAAAAGAAAATGTCACAAATTGAAGTAAAATTGCCAGACGGCTCTGTCAAAGAGTTTGACTCAGAGATTAACGGATTCCAGTTAGCAAAGTCAATCTCACCCGGACTGGCAAAAGCAGCCGTCGCCATGAAAATTAATGGGACGGTGACAAATCTTTCTGACAAAATTCCAACCGGCTCACCGGTAGAAATTCTTACTTTTGACAATGCTCAGGGAAGAGAAGTTTTCTGGCACTCAAGCTCCCACATAATGGCCCAAGCCGTCATGGAATTATTTCCGGAAACCAAACTGGCAATTGGTCCGCCTATTGACGAGGGCTGGTATTACGATTTTGAAGTCAAAGTTCCTTTCACCCCGGAAGACCTTGAGAAAATTGAAAAGAAGATGGTGGAAATTGTAAAAGAGAACGTCCCTTTTACTCACGAAACAAAAAATCGTCTGGAAACGATAGAATATTTTAAGAAAAATAATGCTATTTATAAAGTTGAGATTTTGGAAGGTATTGAAGATGACAATGTCACCTTTTATTACCAATCACGTTTTCAAGACCTCTGTCGCGGACCGCATATTCCTAAAACCGGAATAGTCAAAGCCCTGAAACTGACAGCCACCTCCGGTGCTTACTGGAGAGGTGATGAAAACAATACCATGCTCCAGAGAATATACGGCGTTTCTTATCCCAAAAAAGAGATGATGGAAGAATATCTGTATCGAATGGAAGAAGCCAAAAAAGAGACCACCGGGTCATTGGCAAGAGAATGGAACTTTTTACGGTGTCGGATGAAGTCGGCCCCGGTCTGATTTTGTGGCTGCCAAAAGGAGCCAGAATCAGAAACGAAATAGAAAATTTCTGGAGAAATGAACATCTCAAATTTAATTATGATTTAGTGGCCTCGCCCCATATAGCTCTAAGAGGTCTCTGGGAAAAAAGCGGACATACCGATTTTTATGAAGATAGCATGTTTGGTCCAATCGAGGTGGATA
>JACZYS010000170.1 GCA_022570975.1 Candidatus Zixiibacteriota bacterium
AGAAAGAGTGTTCTCGCTACTCCAGGTGACGTTGTCTGAACTGTATTTCCAGTAAATATTGGCGTCATTTCGTTCATAGAAAAGATAGAAGTTCGTACCATCATAATGAGTGAGGTACTGCGCGCTTCCAAAAAATCCAACAGGAACGTTTGAGGCAACCAAGGTTTGCGCTTCGGCGGAATTCGCAAATACCGAAAGACCCAAGGAGAGGAACAGAGTACCGAGGGCCTTCGCCAACGCCATCCGGATTGTGCTATGTGATCTATGTCGTTCCATCGTTCGCTCCTAAGGATTGGTTCGCAGCGAGTCTGCCCGTATTTTCTGTGCCATTTGAGGTCTTAGAATCAGCCGCTCGAAACAAGCCTGGTGAACGGTCTATATCGAAATATTCAAATACCAGACTGTCATTTACATATCCTGATTGACGATGAGTAATATATATTTCTGCGCTAACTAGAGGTGCTCCTGGGTATAACGTATTATCAAAATCAAATGTCCAGGTCTCTCCATTTTGGCCTAGAGTGTTTGAGGAAACTGAGGCTTCCGATCCGTCAGCGACCCCGTGACTGTTTGTTTCTGATGTAATAGCAACAGTTGAAGCTGAACCATTTATGTAAATTGATTCTATAACTTGTGCACTAGTGCCTGCGGCAAATGCAAGCATCAGGGGCATCAGAAATAATATTTTATAATAACATTTCAAGTCAATTCTCCTCAAATCATTTCAAAAGAAGCATCTTCTTTGATTTCATTTCTGAATTAATCATTAATCTGTACAGGTAAATACCTGTAGCTACTTTTGACCCTTTATCTGTCGTTGCGTCCCATTCCACCCTGTAACTACCCGGACGCATATCAATATCGACCAAAGAGGTGACATGCTGTCCAAGGACGTTATAAATATCCAAATTCACGTGTTTTGCCACTGCTCCATCGCTAAACATTCCGATGAAGAATTCTATAGTTGTCAGTGGGTTAAACGGGTTAGGATAATTTTGCTTAAGCGTGAATGACTCAGGTAGGGGATTACTCAATCCATCTACAATTACCGAAACGGAATTGCTTGTTGACAACAATGCTCTGCTTATTTTAATCTTTGCACTGTTATCTGCGTTTATCTGAGTTATGGCGTTTACCGGAATTGAAAGTAGTTCTGCATTTCCGGCAGCTATAAGAACATCTTTCCGGAAAGGATTGGTGAAGTTCATCAGAACTATTAGTTTCCCCTGATTGTCATCTTTATAAGTCAGGCTCAGCTGGTCAGCATCAATTCCCAGAACCGGTTTACCCAAATAAACTGCCGATGGATCATAAAGTATTTCTATTTCAACACCAGCGATATCTGTTGGCAGCTCTGAGTTGACTTTTATATCATCTGATTCTCCGGCGAGCAAATTTGAATAGCTGAGTTGAATGGTGGCCATTTCATTAAAAACCGGTTGACCCTGAACCGGTGAAAGAGGAATGCCGTATATGAGATTAACCACTGCTACAAGGTCAAACACGTTTATGGTGCCGTTAACAATTACGTCCCCGGCATCATGCTGTCTTACGGAGAAAGAATAATTGCCGATAATTTGGGCAACCAGAGAAACTAAATCAGCCACGTCAATTCTTTTATCTAAGTTTACATCTCCAAGACGGTCAACTTCAATTGTTCCACTATCAGTAGCCATTTCCAGAGAAGGAAATTCCGGGTTAGGGCTAATGGACTCTCTTCCATTTTCAATATATACCGGGTAGTCGCCAATAGGCGCTGTTGAATCTACTGAAAATACGGCATATAAAACAGCTGTCGAGTTGCCGGTTATAACCGGTTCATTGGACAGGCCAAAAGAAACTATTTTTGCTGTTCCGGGGGTTTGTCCCAGATTATCATATACTACGAACTCCGGTGTTCTGTCCGTGACAACAATTGAATCCATATGGAAATACTGGTAGTCCCAGCTTATATCAAACTCTATACCATAAACAGTTTGCGAGGATACCAGATCAATTGGCAGAAAGATTTCTTTTTTCCCCGGTAATCCGCCCACCGGTTTTTGGCCGGGTGAGGAAGTTGTGAAAAGCCTGTCCTGCAAAATTGCCGTGACAGAAATTGAAACCGAAGCCTGGGTGCTTCCCCCTTGACCGTCGTCAGCTGTAAAGGTAATAGTAAATACGCCTTCCTGGGAGACATCCGGAGTCCAACTGAAAGTGCTGCTGACTGTTCCGGTACCTATTTGAGAATTGAATGTGGCGTTGCTGGGAAGAGGCTGATTAACTGATAACGTTATAACATCGCCATCTGAATCTGTGGCGGTAACATTGAAACTTAGAGACTGGCCCTGTTCGACAGTGAAATTTGAGCCAACTGTTATAAACGGATTATTGTTTCCGCCACCGCCGCCACCATCTGAGGTAACTACTATTTTACTGGTTACTTTGGCTGAATCAAATTCGTTATACGCTGTAAGAACATATGAGTATGTTCCGGTCGATGCGGGGGCTGTCACAAAAACAAATCCAGTTAATAAGATACTGTTTTTACTTGTATTTGGTCCGGTAATTTTTAATGAATCGGCATTTGTAATCACCCAGCTCAAAGCAAAAGATGCATTCACAGCAACCGTGTCAGCACTTGGGAGGAATTCTTCAATTGTTGGAGGTGGTGCATTGTTGGAGGTGACAGTTCCAGCCTGCATTGTAGGGAAAATTGGAACTTCAGAGAAAGTTGAGTCGTTGTTCGTATCAAACCCGGAGAATCTGGACGCAGAATATTCTGAACGTCTGCAGTTGGCGCAGAAGAACTCATCCGGCGATATCAAGATACATTCGTTTCCTTCCTGGAAAGTAAGACTGGCGGACTGTCCATCTGGCATTGTGCTATCAATTATAAAGCCAAGCCTGAAAACAACTCCGTTTCCGGCCACAATAGGCTCAATTCCATCGCAGACCTGAACAATTTCGCCGTCGATAACTTCAAAAGAGCACTCCGGAATATAGAAAAAAGTCGCAACCACTGCGCCATCGTCAATTGACACAAAGGAGTTTCTGACCGTAAAAATAGATATTTCTGAAGAAGACTTGGCATTAACTTTATCCTGCACATCCTGAAATCTTGGCGCCATCCGAAAAGAATAAAATGTGTCTTCAGGAAATGAAGGGTCCACGGTATCAATTAGCGGTTTCAAATAAGTTGTGTCCCACTTTATGAGTATATTAAAAGCAGACATATTCTCGAAGTTGGATATAGAAACTGGAACGAAAACCGTGTCTCCTGGTATCCCCTGTACATTCACAATAGTTATAAAATCAATTGTCGATTCAGAAACTTCTGAACATTGCACATAGTCATTACTACCAATCTGGGCGTATGTTAATGTTCCACTAAAACAGACGAACATCGTCATTATAAGAAAGGCCTTTCTCAACCTCATTAATATTTTCCGCATCAGCTCATTTTTCAAATCTTTTCTCCAATAAGAAATCATTTCAAAAGCAGCATTTTTCTTGTTAGCGATTCTTTTCCGGCAGATAAGCGGTAAAAATAGACGCCAGATGCAACTTGTCGATTTTCATTGTCTGTTCCATCCCAGCGGACAGCATGTCTGCCGGATGAAACCTGTTCATTTATGAGCAATTTTACTTCCTGACCTAAGACATTAAAGATTGATAGCTTTACAGCCTTATCTTTATCTAAATCGAAAGAGATATTTGTTTCCGGATTAAATGGATTTGGATAATTCTGATACAGCGCAAATGATAATGGCAGAGCCTCTTATTTATCATTTATTTCAGCTATAACCAAAGAGCCAAACGAAGTGGCAAATTCACTTCTTTCAAAATCGAACCATTCTGATGTTTCAATCTCAATAAACGGATGCCTCCCGACAGGCATCGTTTCTCCATCGTAGGAAAATTGTAGAATGTTCAGATTTGATTTATCTTTTCCATGCATGAGTTCAATATTGTTGAACAAATTTGTCACCTTGTAATCGGCATTCTCTTTATCAAAGATAAGTGACAAGTAAATGCCTCCGATTTCAAAATCAGTATCATAATAAAGCAGTACCGAGTGTTCTTTTTCTTCAAAGAAAACATATGCTTTTGGGTCTGACATGGTTTCAAGCTTCCCGGACTGACCGCCGTTTAACATAACGTTTATCAAAGCTACCAAATCGGCCACGGAAGCAACAATGTTGTCATCGTTAATGTCAGAGTTGGCCATCTGCATTGTGTTCAATGGGAAATCAACCGGGTTCATGAAGAATCCGGCAAAATATATAGCATCACCTATTTCATAAGAAATTCCGTTTAGATTTATATCCCCCCGGACAATATCATTCAATGATATTATTTCAACATATCCCTGCTGATAAACAACGGCGTCTGTGGCAACGAGAGTGCCGGTAGAATCCTGCAGGCTGTTTTCGTTTGTACTTGAATCGAAAACAAATGTCAATGGAGAGAAGTTTCCGCCGACTGATATTACGTCCAAAATCTTAAATTGAATATTTGCCAACAATCCGGATCCCACGGACAGAGTCTGGCTTGAACTGCTTGTACTTACAATTCCCCCAATTCTCAGATTTCCCGCCATTCCATCGGCATTGTTGGTGTAGGTGAAATACTCAAAATCAGAAGTTCTGCTCACTGTATTAGTTACATCCAGTAAAGTCAGGTCAAATTGATCATATTTGATCAGCAGGCTAAAGGCAGTAATAGGAAGCTTATTTACCAAATTCAGACCTACATTAATAATGCCATTAGGAAATGCTGATACGGTATCAAATGAAAGGGTGTAAATATCAACCGGAAAGACTTTGATATTGGTTTTAGCCGTATCTTTTAAACCGTGAGGGTCAGAAGCAATCAAGCTGATAAAAAATTGTCCCGTATCAACAACCGAAGCAGTCCAGAGAAATTGTGCGTTGTTGTTGTCAATTTGAGTTAATTCAAACGGCAGTCCACTGAATTCCCAGGTAATTTTTTCAAGATCCGGTTCATTGACATATGCTTTTAATACTAAAGTTTCGCCGGCATTAATACTAACTGTTGCCTCAGTACTGATTTCCGGTTTTCTATTAGTGTTAACAACAGTGATTTCTATAACGATAGAATCTGACAGCTCACCATCTGAAGTAACAAATGCAACCGTAATAGGAGGACCATCAGAAGACTCATCACCAAGGTACGGAGGAACCCAACGGAACAATCCGCTGCCGTCACCGTTATCTTCGAAAACTGCCGATTCCGGTTTTTGGACACAGACAATAATAACATTATCTGAGTTTTGGTCAGACACGTTAACTGCGATTTTTAGAGTGTCACCCTCCTGGACCAATTGTGACGGAATGTCAGCAAAGTTGGGGGCGACATTTGAAGCATCTACATAAACTTGTCCGGCCACAAACTGGGGATATATTATTGTGGAAGAAAAATCAGCCTGAGCAAAAATCAATTCTCCCCCGGGAGGATAAAAAAGAGTAT
>JACZYS010000171.1 GCA_022570975.1 Candidatus Zixiibacteriota bacterium
GCCGAACCCCGTTCACCGATAGACCAAAAAGAATCCATAATCCCAACCACCGTTCCCAAAAGCCCCATAAAAGGAGCGGCGTTGGCGGTGGTGGCCAAAAATATCACCTGACGCTCCAGTATTGTAATCTGTTCGGTGACCGTTTTTTCCATCCCCATTTCAATAATCTCAAAATCATCGGCATCCAGAGAATGTTTTGTCTCCTGCATCGTTCCGCCAACGTTTTTGGATTCATATAACGAAGCAAGTTCTACGTATCCGGCCATAAATATATTGGAAAGCGGCGACCGGGAAAAAAATTTTGCCTGGCCAACGGATTCGGCCAGCTTTTTTGAGCGGCGGAAAATTTTGAGGAATTGGTTATTGTCAGCCTCGGCTTTTTTATAAGTCCGCCACCTATTTAAAATTACCACCCATGATATCACCGACATGACCGTCAAAAGGAGCAATATAATAATGCCAAAGGCCGATGAACCACCGACAATTTCCCATACTGAACCGGAGAATATACCTGCCTGCAATGTTGATACCATAATTGTTTTACGCTTTAACCTTTCAGAGGTTTATAAAAGTTATCAGTCAAATTTCAGAAAAACAATGAGGTCAGAAAACTCAATGCAGTCAACAAAAACAGCCATTTGGAGCATTATCTGCATTTTTTGTTGTTTTATGAGAATTTAAGTTGTAGAAATAACTGGATTGAAATTTGAAAGCTCAAAAAAAGGAGAGTTAAAGTGAAAAGACTAATATTACTGATTATTGTAGCCGGTTTTGTTATTGTACAATGCGACAAGAAAGATGATGACAGTAAAGTGCCTGCGGAAGTAAAAACCGAGGAAGCCAAGGACACCACTCGCTTAGATTCAGCCGTTGCTGATAGTGCTGAGGCGGTAGTAACTGACAGCACAGAGTAAGAGGCAACGCCTCTGTGATTCCAGCTTTGTAGGTCAGGAGCCCCGCGCTCCTGACTTTTATATACTTATATCTCTATCTCTGTCATTCCCGTGCAGACGGGAATCTAGCTTCCTATTTCAACAACAACATCTTTCTGGTCTCAACATACTCATCCGCAATTAAGCGATACAAGTATATTCCGCTCGACAATTTGCTACCATCAAGTGTAGCAGAATGCAACCCTGATTCAAGATATGAATCGACTAAGGTACCAACTTTTCGCCCAGTTATGTTATAGACTTCTAGTCTGGTGTTTCCTGCTTTTGCCAAACTAAATGCAATTATTGTAGTCGGGTTGAATGGATTCGGGTAGTTCTGAGCAAGCCCATATTGGTCAGGTACGAGTCCCAATCGATATGCTATCACTTGCGTGCTCAAAGGAATTACCCCTGCTGCAATTTGAATGTTATTATTGATATTGTCGCAGATGGTCTTGGCCTTTTCATGGTCACCGTTAGGATCATCAATCAAATTGTCCGCATATGTTATTGCCTGAGAAACGGTTGCACCGTCGGCGCTAATGACTTCAGTCTGACTGATATTATTAGCCGCGACGTTTAAGAGTAGTGCAGTCAGTTGTTGTTTTGCACGAGATGTCATACTGACGTTACCTTTAAGGTTCAATAAATCCTTTGCAACTTGGAGTTTATCAGCACAGACTCCTGACAATGGGGGAACATAAACAACCACTTCATTTATCTCATTACTGTTGAAATGTGCTTCAATCATGTCGAGATAACCACAAATAGTAGCACCATCAACCTGTGCATTTCCTTTTCCACCCAATGCTACACCGAGCTGATGTTTCCAAAATCCAATTGTTCTTGGATTTGCAACAATATCTACACAATTTAATGAAAAATTAGTTATAGTTGTCTCTCCGCAGCTAACTTCTACTGCTACTTCGTCAAAGTCAGCACTGAACCCAATCGGTGGAATGATTCCTACAGTATAGTTAGCACCTGAAGGTATACTTTCGATAAGAAATGAACCGTCTGGTACTGTATTAGTTGAAGCAATCAAATTCCCCAACGAATCAAAAACGTCTATGGGCACTGCTAATTCAAAGGCTCCTCCGTCACACGAGATATTAACAATACCTGCGATCGAACCCAATCCTTCTGTCACAGTTATTGTAGCCTCACAAGTTGAAGAAAGACCCTTATCATCTGTAACAACAAGAGTTACATCTGTTACTCCTATTGAGTAGGGGCCTGGAGGTGTTTGTGTCAATGTTAATGGTTCTCCGTCTGGATCAAATGAACCGTTGTCGATTGAAGCATCAGAACTACAATTTTCTCCTGCTGAAACAGTAATGTCTTGACAAATAGTAATTGGGGGTTTGTTTGATGTGCAGGCATAGTAGAGATATGCTCGACCTGCATCCAAGTTCCGTACGTCATTTTTTGGAGCTCCAATTATAAAATCATTACAGCCATCTCCGTTAACATCTCCAGCGCCCGATGCTGAAGCCCCAAAGAGATCACCTGGTGATTCTCCAATGAATATTGTATCAGCAGTTGAAGAAGGTATAGAGGCTGGGAATGGACCATAAAACAAGTACGCCCTCCCCGGGTCACTTGAAATCCATGGTGTGGCGCTAATAAGTATGTCATTAGCACCATCACAGTTGACATCTCCAATTCCTGAAACAATGCTACCAAACCAGCCATTTGAAACCTGACCTGTAAAAATTATGTCAGCTGCCACAGCTGTCCTTACTGAAGGGAGAACGGAGCCACCAAAGAAAACATAAGCGCGACCAGCGTTGTTGTTCCCAGCATCGTTGTAGCTAGATCCAACAATTACATCAAAGTATCCATCACCATTTACATCACCTGCTTCTGAACTCGATTCACCAAACCTATCGCCATGAGATTCACCATGTAACGCCATGTCTGCGTCTGAAGCCAATATGTTTTTTGGATAGGGACCAGACCCTCCTAAGAAAACGTATGCCCTACCGCCTGTCCCACCGGAGACGTCCTGAGGCGCTCCAACAAGTAAATCATCAAAACCATCCAAATTTGCATCTCCAATCCCTGAAACTGAGAGTCCAAAGTAATGACCAGTTGCTTCACCGATGAGAATAATGTCGGCAGCTGATGCTGAAATGGCTGAAGGCAACGGCCCGGGTCCGCCAAGGAATACATATGCACGACCGATTTTATTACTACCAGAGTAATCCTGTGTTGCTCCTATAATAAAGTCATCATAAGTATCACCATCTATGTCTCCTGCACCCGAGATTGAATAACCAAATCGATCCCCTGTAGATTCACCAGAAATGATCATATCTGCACTAGAAGCATCAACTGGACTTGTGTATGGCCCGGGTCCGCCAAGGAATACATATGCACGACCTGAATTGCTACCTACGCCACTATAAAAGCGCGCTCCTATGACAATGTCGTCATAGCCATCATCGTTAAAATCCCCGACGCCACTTACACCACTTGTTGCTCCTCCAAGTTCGTTGCCAGAATGTTCACCTGTTATTACGTACAAAGTGTCACCAGTCTTTCCTGAAAATACATAAACCTGTCCAGTCTGTGGTGACCCTCCAGCATCACTTCTCCATGCTCCTATCACAATGTCGTCGTATCCATCGCCGTCAAAGTCTCCAGCACTTGATACGGACCAACCAAGCGCGTCATCCGCTACTTCACCAGTGAAAGTATAATGTGGTGCACAAGGAGAAAGCGTTACGACTCCCATTCCTCCGTTATCATTAAGATTCCCCCAATCAACAAAAAATGTTGAAAAATTTGGACTACCCACCCCGACAGTTATTTGAAGTGGTGTTCCTTTCTGGATCACATCAGTGACTTCACCGTTTTGACCCGTATAGTGTATCACAATGTGATCGAAATTGGTGTTGTTTCCATCAAATTCCGCATTGCCTGAGAATTCGGCAAAGTAGGTGCCAGGTTCTATAGCAGACTGAACCGAAGGGGAAGAAGAGACAATGATACAATTATTCTGACCGTCTAGGTTTAAGGTTTCTGATCCAACATTAAATGTGACAGATCCTGAGTTATCTGTGGTGTTATTCCATTCTGCAAAGAATCCCCAAAACTGAGTGCTCCCAAAGGAGACTATCTCATCTGTGTCGAAAGAGCCAATCTTGTATGATCTGGCATGTGCGTTACTTATTCCATCGCCGTGGCGATATATAATATTCTTAAAGGATTTTCCAACTTCATATTCTACAGAACCAGTTGCCGTGACAGAATGTGTTCCGGCTTCTATCGAAACGAAATCTGCCGGTGATGAATTTAGAAATATGCAGTTGTTTATTGGATGAACTTGAAATTCATAAGTCGGTTGCCCAAATACTACTAACGGAATGAACGTACTGAGCGCTATCATTGTTAAGAACCTAAACTCTTTCATAAGAACCTCCCCTAATTGATTTGTTGTTTCATAATTGCCGTTGGCAATCTGAATAAATATGATTGGACTATATCGTCCCTGACGGTCAGTTCGCGATAAATACATTGATGATGTGTCGAAGATGTGACAATAGGATAGTATTTTCTGCATCATCTGTCAAGGGAATTCTAATTTATTCCCTGCAATTCCACAAAATTCGATAGATGAGACCTCTTTAAAGGATTGCCATGGTTCTCTGATAGAATTAACTATTCGAAATAAAGCAGTAAAGTCGTCATCCCTCTATCATCTCCACATTGGCGCGGGGGACGAGGGCTTTTGAGTTGTCTTCAAACTTAACCTCAAGCACCCTTGCCTTGGATTCTGATTCCAAAGTCTGAAGCGGCGACGGCAGGTCGGTCACTTTGCCCAGCATCCCAAAATACGGATGCCTGATAACTCTGATAGCGGAGCCGACTTGTAGTCCTTCAACCCCTTTGTCTGCCGGCGGCTCAATATGTCCGGTTGACTCTTTCGGAATTACAACCTCCGGCCTGATTACACCGGCCCTAATTTGGGTGGCGCCATTCATACAGGCCATTTCACCTTCGTGATTTTTCAGCAGGTTGAAAGTTCTGGCGGCCATATTAATTTGGCCAAATCCTTCGGTAATAACCAGAGTTGTAACTATATCTTCTGAACCGGTAATAGCCACACCAATATCATAGCCAAGGAAATCTCTTAAGTCCTGGTCATTGAAAGCACCCACTACAACACCTCTGACGCCAATCTCATTTGCCTTTTTGAGAGCATCGCCCGTTACCAGTGAACCACCGACTACGATCATATCTATCATGTCATAGGTGATTAAGTCTTCGCTCAAAATTGTCTTGTTGTCAGGAGTGCCAATTTTCAGGATGCCCGATGTTTCTCCACCAATACCAAAAATCCCCTGTACAAATGCCGCTTCACAGGCAACAACAACACCTTCGTCCGGCACAACTTCAATAACTTCTCCTTTGACATATGCTTTTACTTCAACCGGCCTCGGGTGGCCGCGCTGAAGGACCTGTCCGGTTATGTGAGAGACAGATTCCAGAGTGCCGT
>JACZYS010000172.1 GCA_022570975.1 Candidatus Zixiibacteriota bacterium
CTTCGTAAGAAATAACTCCCGTTATGGCTGTACTCAAAACCGTTTCTTATTACAGTCTTACCATATACCTCTTTTTCCACGTCCAAAGCAGCCAGTAACCTCGGGTTAAACAGATACCCAGAGACACCCAGTCTGGCAGACATCGGCAGGTTTTCTTCTACCGTTTCAAAATTCATTTTCTGTCCAAAATTGGCCAAGACAGCTCCAATAGTGAAATTATCATTTTCATATCTGGCACCCAAATCAATTGCAAAAGTTGAGCCATTGATGTCATCCAGCTTTTGGTTGATGAATTTTCCCGTAAAGCCAAGAGTTATTCCTTCAAGCGCCTGAGTACCAACCGAAAAAGCGGCAACCATGTCATAGGCAGAAATTTCACCGGTAACGTTACCAAGATTATCATATCCTTCAATCAGTCCGTAATTCAAATATGTTACCGAGAAACCAACACCTGTTTTTTCATTTAGCTTATAGGCAATAGATCCGTGCTCTAAGGTAATATCCTGCAGCCACGAAAAATGGCCAAAAGAAACCTCTCCGTTCTTAAGTGAAGACATCCCGGCCGGGTTCCAGTAAGTAGCCTGAGCACCTTCAGCCAGAGAAGTATAAGCTCCACCCATACCAGCAGCTCTTGCACCTATTCCGATTAAAAGGAAATCGGCAGCCGTTCTTCCGCCACCTTGAGCCTGAGAAGACGCAACCGGAATCAGAGCCACCAGTAATAGTGGTAACAGTGCTCTGAGTATTTTGGAATAACTATTTTTCACTTTATTTCTCCCTTTCTTAATTCAAATCATCAACTTGCTTATTGCAATCTGAATGCCTGAAAGGAAGCTAAATTCCTTAATTCGGAACATATTCTTGACGCTTTAACGGTAACCCTAACTCCTTGTTTAATAAGATGTTATCGAAAGGGGTTGACTCAAAAAAAATCGAATCTATTCATAGTAACTTGCTTATGCAACATGGAGGAAGAATCCCAAGACCAGATATCAAACAATTATTGAGAGCATCTCTCATTCTGTTCAACAAAAGCAACTCCTGCAACAGCTTAGTCGATGTTCATTAATCAAGCCGTCATTCCTTATTATTGCACCAATATTGAGCAGTCTTTGACTATTTTAAGACTGCAGCCAACCTTTTGTCGTTAAATTTATAGTTACTTTATCGGACTAAATCAACAAAAAAGCAATAGAAACATATTTAACTGTGTCTATTTTTGACTCTCTTTTTTGTACAAAACAGAGGTGAAGGTTCTTGTCGCTTTACTTGATTTTATTGCATAATTTATATTTATGGTAATGATTAAAAAGGAAGATAACTTTCTTGATGCAAACAAAAGCATCCCAATTGAACTGTTAAAGAACTATGGCTCCCACCCTCTTGCTTTTGCATCATTTCAGGATGGTATGAGCCAATTCTTTTATGGGAATGACGCTTTTATTTCCTACAAAAGATCAAACAATAAGCCTTTTATTCTGGGAGATCCTGTATCTTCACCCGATAAGTTTGAGAGCGTTATTTTGGCCTTTGACAAGAAATATCCTCAATCGGTCTGGTTCCAAATCCACAGAAAGACAGCGCAAGTTTTGGAAAGACTGGGTTATAACATCTTTCCCTTTGGAATAGAAACAACGCTCAAGTTGCCGTATTCATTAAAAGGTGCAAGCAAAGCCGATATCAGAATTTTGTACAATTCATGTAAAAGGCAAGGCGGGAAGGTAAAAGAAATAAACCAAAAAGACTTTGATTCTATTTTGTCTGACAAACCACTTTCTGATGTCTCTTTCAACCAGCTGAGATTCCAAAACAAATTGTCGTTTTTGGTTCCGGCGTATAATGATTTTTGCACAACCGAGATAAGATGTTTTGCCGGTTATTACCGCGGTGACCTGATAGGATATTCACTTTTTCATCCTATCTATCATAATAATAGAACGACAGGTTACCATGAAATTATTCCACGCCGATTTATGCCGGCACCAAAAGGAAGCCGAGTATTTATTCTTCTTGAGGCTATGAGAGTTTTCACCGATGAAGGTGTCGATTTTGTTAGTCTCGGCCTTTCACCTCTGGCGAGAATGTCAGGGCTAATAGGAAATCATAAAGTAAGTAAGAAACTTTCCATTGCATTTTTAAGTCTAATTTACAACCATGGAAATTTCTTATACAACTTCAAGGGGCTATCATTCCACAAGTCCAGATACCGGGGCGAAGAAACAAAAGTTTTTATGGCCAGCAAAGCCGGTTTTCTTTTGCCTGATTTAGCCCGGGTATATAAGATGACCACCGGCAGATGGCTGCCGCCATTTTTTTAAGTAAATATACTTTTTGAATAAGTCTAATTGTCGGATTGTTCCTGCTCTTTTTTGTCGGAATAAAAATTTGTTTTCTTGGCAAGATCGCTTATTATCGGAAGCTCATAATTTCTTCCCTGCATGGCAAAATAGATTCCGGCCACGGATAAAGCCAGAGCAACCATTAATATTCCCGTAAAGACCAGATCAGATATGAAATCAATCAGAAAAATAGCAGCTACCAGCTCCACCAAAAACAGGATGACTCCCTGGCGGGCGTGCATAAGAGCTTCTTTGTTGTCGCGCATATTTAAAAGAGGAATAAAGCAAAGAAAAGGTATATATGACATGATAGCTGCCACTCTTCCTTCTTCTGTCTTAAAAGAATCAGAGCCGGAAAAAGAGTGGGAAGAGTCTTTGGATGAGCCGTCATTTAGATCAGGAATTTCAGCCTCCGGGTTTTTGGAATTATCTTTTTTAAAAAATGACTCTGACATATTTTATTCCTTTTCTGATATAAAAAACAGTTTCGTAAATCAAATCTCAAACTGCCCTAATAACTTAAGGCTCTAATAAGTTAATTTTCTTTGATTGTTAAAGTCAAGAGTAATATGTGTGCACTCTTGGGCAAAGTTTTCTTTTTGAAATTTCAAAGGAATAATTGAGAATAAAGAAATACCTATCAGCCGGTTTTCTCAGCAAAAAGCCTGATTGCCCTGCTTTCCAGCAACGAACCCTTAAATTTCGCTCTAATGATATCCAGATTATCTTTTGCTCTTAGTTTATCACCGGTTTCCAGGTAGTTTCTCATTGCCGAGACCAGGTAGTCTCCATTTTGCGGACCATCCTGATAACCATTAAATGCCTTCTGATAATTTTCAGCCGCCAGTTCAAATTCTGACTGATTTTCATGGCTTGCGGCGATTCCGCCATATGATGCGGCAAGATTGAGGGGATTATTCTTGTACTTTTCAATATAAGTTTCATAGAACTTAATAGCTTCAGGGTAATTTCTTAATTCAAAGTTAATTTTTCCCAATAGAAAAGATGCCTGCCCAGCGTTATCTGAATTACCGTGCTCATCGACAATTTTCTTAAAACCCAATAATGCCACCTGGTTATTTCCATTGCGAAAATCAAGCATAGCTCTTGAAAACAACTCTGCTGCTTCAGTTCTTTTTACTTTTTGGGAGTCAAAGAAATATCCCACACCAACGATTGCCAGAGCAACAATTACGACCCCAATGACAATAAACTGCCAGTTTTCTGAGGCGTATTGTTTGGAGGTCAGCATAAAAGAAGTAAATTTATCTTCCTTCATCTGACGTTTGGATAATTTGACTTTGTTGTACATCTATTCTCCCAAAATTTCTTTTACAATACTATCGGATAAAAAGTAGCTGCGATTTAATTATTTTCCTCAGAAGTCAGAATCAGTCCCTGTCTATTAGAAATATCCCGTGAATGAAAGGCTGAAGTGATGATTCTTAAATTTATACTCTGACAGGAGATTAACATCAGTAAAGAGATCATTACTAACCGGAGCAATTCTGTCCCTTTTGGTATAGGTATAGGCAAAATCAAGGTTTATCTGCTCCCAGGGAATTCCTGAACCAAAGGAGAAGTTATATGATGCTGTAACCGATGCTGTTGTAGCACCGCTTGTAAAATCTCCGGCCGGGACCGGAACATAACCAAATCCTCCCCTGATTGGTATGGTACCAAATTTGGTCTCTTTGAGATACTCAGCACCTAAACGAACAATCATAACATTCTGCCAGTTTAAAGCGGAGACAGTATCGGCAGACATTACCGTAAAGAATTCAGAAGCGTTGCCACTGGCATTAAAGACCAGCTCGTCTCTCAATTTTACATTCGTATTTGCATATCCCCTGTATTCCAAGTCTAACGCAACTAACAACTGCTCAGTTGCCTGGTATGCAAGTCCGGCACCAATCATGAGAGGAAGTTCATACTTGGTGAGCGGAGGCCTAATTTTTGGAGTTAGTTTTGTGGGAGGGCTGTCTACATCAAGTCCGTTAACGGTAATTATTGAAATTTCTGTCTGTTCTGTTTCAGTTCCCAATGCCAGCGGAGTTCTGATTAATAGGCCGGCAGAAAGAGCATCGCCATTGTATTTCAGCCCCAATGTAAAATTCATACCGGTAAATTTGATAGAGTCAATATCCTGTATGTGGAGCACGTGGAGAGCTGACTGTCCGAAAGAAATTGAAGATACTATATTTGGAATTGAATCAAGGCTGCTGGATAAACTCGTTATCATTCCGGTATAAATATTGGCTGAAAGGCCAAATGAAAATTTCTGGTAAAGTCTGGTACCAAAACCAAAATTCAAAATATCCATCCCACCCCTGGTTTCATTGAAGATTTGATTGACAGCTGTGTTTGACGAATCTGAATTTAATAAAATTGCCTGGAAGCCAGAGAAACTATAAGTGAATGCCCCGACCGGGAGAGGTAACTCAACTGATGAAAAGTAGCTTGAGTATTCATCAAAAGAACGAGAATAACTGACTGAGGTAACAACCTTGTGACCTTTTATTCTTATAGGTGAAAGGAAATTAAAAGCCGAAATACCATTAATATTTCCGGTATGGTTTAGATCGGTTGACTCTAAGGTGTTTAAAAAATTGGTGCTGGTATTGCCTCTTGGCTTGTTACTTCCCCAGGTGATTCCCAGCATTGGGACATCCTGTTCCCAGATGCCGGCCGGGTTCCAGCTGATACCATTGATACTGTTGGAAAGCCCAATATAAGCTTTGCCCATTCCTTCTGCCCGGGCACCACCTCCGGCAAAGTCATAATCAAAAGAGGTAATTTTTGCATTTCCAAAATTCTGATTAAATTGGGCGTTGACAGTTCCGGCAACTATTAGAATTAACAGAGAAAGTATCAATGTAGAGAATTTCATTCTCAAAGCTCCTTAACCAATAATTTTCAAATATATTAACTACGCTATAGACGTATTAATTTCGAATTTAGTCCAAAAATATATGGCATCAGATTACCTATGTCAAACGATTAAATTTGGTTTTTTAACCACTTAAACTAAAGCAATTTAGGCGGATAGAGCCGGTTTTGGACGGTTTTAGTGCTGATTTAAAA
>JACZYS010000173.1:0-2772 GCA_022570975.1 Candidatus Zixiibacteriota bacterium
GGACAGGGAGCTCTTGAAATTTATGCCGCCTGTACTCACGGAGTTCTCTCCGGTGATGCAATTAACAGGATTAATAATTCTCCCATCAGCAAAATGATTATTTCTGATTCAATTGACCAGTCGGGGCATGATTTGGGGACAAAATTTGAATTGCTGAGCTGTTCAGATTTAATAGGAGAAGCTATAAAAAGAATTTTTGACGAAGAGTCGGTATCCTCTCTATTTGAGGACCAACCTGTTAGTCATTAATTGTTAGATTGTAATTTAATTTTTTGGAGGTCATAATTAGAAGATGAAAAAAGTATCGCTGGTAGCTGCTGCCAGAAAAGGAACCGGTAAAGGTGCGGCCAGGCAAGCCCGCATGATTGGAGAAATACCAGCCGTGTTTTACGGACCGGAAACTGCACCAATGCCAATTATAATAAAAAGCACTGATTTCCGAGCAGCTATGAAAGAAGTAGCCGGAACAAATCCAATTTTTAATATGGAGCTGGATGGTAAAACAAGAAAGGTCATTGTCAGAGAAATTCAACGTGACCCGGTAACAAGTAAGGTCAAACATATTGACTTTTTTGAGATGTCAAAAACCAAGCCTATTCATCTCTCAGTCCCCATTCATTTTATTGGCTTGCCAGTAGGTGTCAAAACAGATGGTGGAATCCAGCAGACTAACATGAGAGAACTGGAGATCACCTGTCTGCCTGATCAGATTCCGGAATTTGTCGAAGTCGATGTTTCAGAACTGGGAATTGGTGACTCAATCCATGTCAGTGATCTCTCGCTGGAAAATGTAAATGTCCTTTCTGAAAGCCAAAGGACCATTGTTGTTATTTCTGCTCCTACGGTTGTAGTAGAAGAGAAAACTGATGAGGTAGAAGAAGAAGTTGAAGAAGGAGCCGTTGCTCCGGATGCCGATTCTGATGCCGAAGCTCCTAAAGAGGAAAAAACCGAAGGAAAAGAAGACAAGAAGTAAAAACTGCTCTTATGATATTTTTAGGGCCGTCTTATTGTTGAGGCGGCCTTTTGTTCTCTTTTTCAAGAATACCTCTTTCATTATCTGAGATTTCTGTTATTTTAAGGTTATGGCAAGATTCAAGTGGCTGTTACTGTTTTCAGAATTTTGGTATTTTCTTAGAACTTCAAAGAAATGGGTGCTGGCTCCCATATTCTTCTTCTTGTTATTACTGTCGCTAATTGTCGTTATTACAGAATCTTCGGCAGTAGCACCTTTTATTTACTCACTGTTTTAGTAGTCTTGTGCCTGGGAAAAAACTCAGTAAATATAGTAACAGATTTAAATATCTCAAATAACCGGTCATACCTACCGATTAGAAATATAGACAACAATAAGGTATAGAATTTTAATATGACCATAAAACGGAAAATAATAAGAACTCTTCTTTTTGTTCTGACCATTGCTTGTTTCACACAAACTGCCAGCAGCCAGGGCTCCATTTTTGGTCAAGTAACCAATTTTGACTTAACCGTTCCGGCCAACGGAGAAATTAGTTTTGTGGGATTTATTAAAGGCACAGATGATGAGATAAGAATAGAGTCTGTCGATGGAGCAGGTTATGACAACGGATTCTGGCTTGACGATTTCCAAAATTATGTGGGCGAATCTTCAGGAGACCAGTTTGATTATCTATTTTTTAATACAAGCAACAATTCTGGATTCCATCTGTCCGGACAAATACCAAGTAATTCTTTCCAGCAGGAGGATGTTCCTCTTAGTTCTATAAACTGGCCTGAACCACCTCTGGCATTTTCGGGATTCTTTGATACCGACAGCTCTATTGTTTTGAGCTGGGCAGCCGATGGGAATTTGAATTATCATGTTTACCGAAGAATTAGCGGGAGTTCCGGATCATTCTTCAGAATCGACAACCCGGGAGGAGTTATTACCGGAACAGGTGTTGCCGGAAGCAGTTTTAAAGACACAACTGTCAGCAGCCAGTTTTCATATGACTACTTAGTTATAAGCAAAGATGCTCAGAATCTGTTTTCTCCTCATTCAAACATTATTACGGTTACGTATTCAGCATATTGCTGTCAGCTCAGAGGGGATCTCGACAACTCCGGTGAAATCAATATTGCCGATTTATCTTTCCTTATAAGATACCTTTTCAAGAATGGAGAGGAACCACAGTGTTTTGGGAATGCTGACGTGGCCATATCCGGAGAAATTAATATTGTTGATTTGACTCATTTTATAACTTACTTCTTCAAGGATGGTCCCCCGCTCCCTGATTGTTAAGAAAGAGTTTGACTTTCAGACTTAAGCTGGTAATTCCAGGCAGCAGCTACCCCAAACAAAAAAGAAAGAATAAACCCGGTCTGACCCCAGGTCCAGTCACGCAGGTAAAAAATTGTATGAGAGAAAACAAAAAGCCCAATAAATATTGCCGCTGAATTTTGATTTTGTTTGAGACTGAGTTTTCTCTTAAAAGTTTTATATCCGACCGATAGTCCTTTCAAGGCTAAAAGCAGCAGCATAGCCGCTCCAATAATTCCTGTTTCGGCAAGATATTGGAGGAAAACATTATGCACCGACATATCCTTTATGTATTTCCAATGTTCGGAGAGTCTTATAACCGGCCAGATATTTTCAATCAGCTTAAAATTTCCTATTCCTATCCCGGTTATCGGATTTTCTTTAAACACTTCAATTGCGGCTGTCCATTGCAGAACTCTAAAAGCAACAGTTCCCTGTGGAGCTTCAGCAGAAGAGACAAACTCTTCATATCTTTCTAATACGCCGAAAAACATGGA
>JACZYS010000173.1:2782-5396 GCA_022570975.1 Candidatus Zixiibacteriota bacterium
ATAGAGCAGGAATCACCAACGTCGTTCACATTGAACTCATGCCCTTGCACTAGGTTTGCATTTTCCATTCTATCCACCAAAACATCTCCACAAGCTTTCTGAAAGGAGGCGCATACGTCATTTATGCTTTCTTCGTTAAGCTCGTCTTTATCCCTTAAAGCCTTAAGGTTGGTTAAAAATAGCAAAACTGGTATTGTTATGATAACGGCCAAAAGAGGTCCCCGTGACTGGGTAGCAATAATTCCCATCCCCATTACCAGGCAGAAAAGTCCATATTTGAACCTCTCTTTTGATTCAAGAGACCATAAAAAGAAAGCCAATGAAATTGGCAGAGCTGTCATAGAATATGATTCATAAGTCAGCCAGGCAGATCCAAATACCCGGAGCTCACCTAAGGAGATGAAATATTGGAGAATGTTTATGGCTGAAAGAAAAGTTACCAGATATATAAAGTAATCCAACATCTTTCTAATGCCAATTTCCAGAGAAAATTTGAAAAAGAGCCTGAAAGCAAGGTAAATAAGAACGATTCTTAACAGAGGAAGTATGGAAAAACTGGGGTCAAAAGCAAATACAGCAGAAATGGCTGTTGCCAGAATTAATAACAGGAAATGCCTGTCAAATGATGCCGGTCTGAACTTAAAATTAATATTAAGCAGGAAATCCAATAAGACAGAAAACAATAAAAGTGCCAAGATCAAATCAACCGGCTGGATAACAAAATTGCCTATGCGAGTCGGAAAATATATGGCTATGGCAATAAAAAAGATTGAAAAACATCTCTTTGGATTAAAAAGCAGATATACTCCAAAAAGTGATGAAACCAGTGCATATGCCTGCCATTCTTTTCCACCAATGAGGTAATGAGACAGAAGGCTCAACATCAAAGAGAATGATAAAAAAAGAGCAATCTTAAACAGAAAACCAGTATCCAGACTGCTGTTATCTTTTCCAATATGAATATTTGTCTCAACCATCACTGACAATGATAAGAGATCTCTGAATAATTGCCAAGTTATTCTAAACTATTGATAGGTTCTTTTTAGCAACTTGATCCTCCTGGGCCATAAGATATCTTTTGGAAATTGTTTAAGATATTTTATTTAAAAGCAGAAGATTGTCAAAAAACTAAAAAGAGCCATTTGATTTTTCATTTTATATCTCTATATTGAATTGCAAAATTGCAATATAAGATTGTGATAAATGGCACAAGCAATTTTTTAAGTGCCATACATTTAGACAACTTTTTTTCAGGCAAGGAACGTCGTGTTAAGAAAAACCTTTTTATATATCCAGCTTACCAAACCTTCAATTATGCTTCTGGTAATTTTTACCGGTTCAACCTCGTTAGTATTAGAGGGAAGTTTCCTTCTTGAGCCTATCAATTTTGTATTAGTGTTAGTGGGGCTTTTTTTGACAGGAGGCTCGGCCAATGCCTTAAATCAATATTTGGAAAGAGATATTGATGCCAAAATGACCCGAACCAGCAAAAGACGACCTCTGCCACAGCATGAGATTTCACCTTTAGGGGCATTGATTTTCTCAATCAGCATAGGGGTTATTGGGGTTCTGATGTTTTACTACTTTTTTAATCTGTTAACCGCTCTGTTGTCACTTGGAACAATCTTATTTTACTCACTCTTTTATACTCTTTACCTGAAACCAAATACTTCACAGAATATTGTCATTGGCGGCATTGCCGGTGCAATGGCTCCGGTAGGGGCATGGACTGCTGCTACCGGAACAATGGATTTTGTACCATGGATTTTGTTCCTGATTGTTTTCTTATGGACCCCGCCCCACTTCTGGGCTCTGGCATTGTTCTGCAAAGACGACTACAAAAAAGCAAACTTGCCGATGCTTCCTCTGGTCAAAGGGGATGACCATACTTACAATCAGATAATCTTATACTCAATGGTTTTGTTTTTGATATCTCTCTCATTATTATTCTTCGGTGGAGGCTGGTTGTACCTGGCCGTGACACTTTATCTGGGAGTACAGTTTGTCAGAAGGGCTTTTCTGATCAGAAAGCTGAGAACAGAATCTGTCCAGAAAAAGTTTTTCGGATATTCACTTATCTACCTATTTGGTCTTTTTACTGCAATTTTAATCGATGGTGTCATTCCGTCAAGCATTTTCTAACAAAAATCCTTGATCAAAATTGTCGCAGCACTCAGAATTAATTTTATTTTTCACAAATTACTCCTATTTTAATAATTTGACATTGACAAGGATTTATGATTCGCATATCTTCACGCCTGATTGATGAGTGGATTTCCGAGACAGGGTGATAGATTGATTTAATTGAAATTTGTCTCCTTTCGGTACGTTTGTGAATTTTGTAACATGGAACGATAATTTTTGGCACAAATATTTCCTAAGTGGACTAATCTGATTCCTCTAATCCTGCTAATGGTAATTATTCCCGCTGGAATCGGTGCTATTGGTTTCTTCTGGTATTACGGGTCGCCAAAATATACAGACGTTGGCTATCAGCCTATTCAGCCGGTTGCATATTCACATAAGTTACACGCCGGTGATTTGGGGATTGACTGCCGCTATTGTCACGTGGGAGTAGAAATAGGGGCAATTGCAACCGTTCCCCCAACTCAAA
>JACZYS010000174.1 GCA_022570975.1 Candidatus Zixiibacteriota bacterium
GTGGCGATGCAGTTCACCGATGAAGTGGTCTGGGACCTGTTCGATTTCATTGTCATGGGTGGTCTCTTGTTCGGCGTTGGTCTCGCGTATGAGCTTGTGGCGAGAAGGTCGGAGAAAACTGTGTACCGAGGCGCTCTTGGCGTTGGACTTGCAGGAGCATTTCTTCTCTTCTGGGTGAATGGTGCTGTTGGCATCATTGGGAACGAAGGACAGCCCGCCAACTTGATGTATGGAGCAGTACTCGCTGTCGGATTAATCGGTTCCCTTATGGCGCGCTTTAAGCCAAGCGGAATGGCACATACATTATTTGCGGCGGCACTCACTCAAATGCTAGTTCCTGTAATTGCACTTTTTATCTGGCCGCCTCCTGCTACATCCTGGGCACCGAGCGTGTTCGGTGTCTTTGTGCTCAGTGCTTTCTTTGCCATGCTGTTTGTCGGATCGGCGTTGCTGTTTCGGCGTGCAAGCACTACGGAATCGAAGTAAAACCGATTGTTTATTAGCGAGTTATTAAGAATTACAAAAGTAAGAATGTGAAGTATTATTTAAAAGTTCGAGTATCCAATCAAGTTCTCTCGTAAGTGGTTTAATCACTTGGGCTTGAAATTTGCTCCCCCGGTAGGACTCGAACCTACGACCCATTGATTAACAGTCAATTGCTCTACCAGCTGAGCTACAGGGGAGTGTATTCTCTCACAAACAATCGCACCAAGTTATATATTCTGACCCAAAAGTCAATAGTTTTATCGTCACCATTTATCATAACAATCACATTAACAAAAAATGGTTTGAATTATTATTACATTTTAGCACGACAAAAATATCAGTTATTAAATACTAAAAATTATAATCTGGTGTCATCACCAAAAAATCCTCCCGGCTCCAGAAATTTATGATACTATCACTCTCCATTGCAAAATCTCTCCTGTGTTATCACCATACACCCTCGTTATGTAGAAAAGACATATAGGGATTTGGCTATATAACTTTGCATTTTTTATTGAAACCTGAGAAGAGAATTTGTCGTATAAGACAGAAAGCAAGAACAAACCAAATCAGGAGGATATATGTCAAAACATTTAAAAAGCCTGGCAGTTGTAGCTCTGGTGACTCTGGCTGGGGTGTCAATTCTGTTTGCCAAATCCGACAAAAACTCAGACAGGGCGTGGCTTGGAGTTTATACTCAGTCAGTTGATTATGATATGGCCGAGGCCTTTGACCTTGGTGTAAAATACGGTGCGATCGTAAATAAAATTTATGAAGACTCACCCGCAGAAAAATCCGGAATTAAAGAGAGTGATGTCATTATCTCAATTGACGGAACAAAAATTACCGATTCTGATGATCTTTGGGATGTGGTAGCCAGTTACAAAAAAGATGATGAAATAAACCTGGTGGTCATGCGTGACGACACAAAAGTTGATCTGACAATTAAACTGGGAAGTCGTTCAGACTACGAAGTAGAAGGAAATCAGTGGTTTGGCAATAAGAACTCCGGTCGTTTTTGGGGCAAGATCCCGTCAATTTCCACTGTTCCATCTGTAAAACATTTTTCTTCACCCGGCAATTTTCATTTCTTCTCAAACCACAGTCAAATTGGGGTCTCAATCAGTTCCCTTTCTGACCAACTGGGTGAGTATTTTGGTGTCAAAAATGGTGAGGGAGTTCTGATTACAGATGTTCACGAGGATTCACCGGCAGAAGAAGCAGGGTTAAAAGCCGGTGATGTTGTAGTTGAAATTGACGGTAGCGATGTTGAGTCTATTGATGATTTGCAGGATGTCATAAGAGAAAAAGATGAAGGTGACAAAGTAGATATTGTTATCCTTAGAAATAAGAAAGAAAAAACTCTCTCGGTAGAAATTGAAGAGCGAGGACGCAACTTCTCAACCTCAAATTCTTATTCATTTTTTAATGACGATGATGGAAATTATTCTTTTGCAGTTCCAAGAGTAAGAATATTTGGTAATGATGACGGCGTTGTCTGGAATAATGAAGAGTTTAATAACGAAATGAAACAATTAAAAAAAGAGCTTCGTGAGTTAAGTGAAGAAATGCGTAATTCCGGAAAAAGTGAATTCAGAGAAATGGAAAGAGAGCTCAAGAAAGAAATGGAAGAGCTGAAAAGAGAACTCAAGAAAATTAAGAAAAAATTAGATTGAGTTGGGTTTAAAATTGATTTTAAGACTAGCTCCGGAATTTTTTCCGGAGCTTTTTTATGAATAAAGTTCTCATAAATCTACCAAAGACATTTTAAAGTCAGTTGATCAGTGCAAATTGTTGACTCAGACACTCCCAACAGGCATATTTGTTCATGCAAAATAAATTTATTGTTTCATGCAAACAAATTATTGAAAAATACCCCCATTATCTTTTATCAGCGGTAGTTTTTCTGTTTTATATAAACTTTGTGCCCGATTTTTTTCAGGGGGATGACTGGCTCTGGCTGGCAAATGCAAAACGGTTAATGCTCAACCCTGATCTGTTTTTTGACCGGCCAATCTATGGTTATTTCCGCCCACTATACATGCTATACATCTCTTTATGTTACAAACTCTTTGGATTAAATGCTCTTGCTTTTGGCCTGACAAATCTTTTGATACATGTCATAAATTGCTCCCTGCTGTATAAGGTGCTCATAAAATATGATTTTGAAAAACGGATTGCGATTGCAGCCAGTTTCATTTTTGGATTTCATTTTTTAACCAGCCCGGCCGTTTGTTGGATATCTTCCGGGTCAGACCTGATTGTGCTGATGTTACTATTAATCTTTAGCATAAAACTTCCAGACTATTACAAGAAACCGGATATGAAAAAACTGGTGATGTTGATAATTATTGGATTCGGCTCTTTTTTAGTAAAGGAAACCGGATTTGTTAGTTTGGGGTTGTTTTTTCTTTATCCAATTCTGATTAAGAAGAACCCCCTCTCAAAAGAATTACGCCGGGGTTCAATTATTCTTACATTTACCTATCTTATCTATCTTTCTTGGTACTTTTCTGCCCGCACAGTCATCAATAAAGAGCTGGTTTTTTCGTTTGGTCTTTTCATAAACCTGTGGTATCTGGTTTCATATATGTTCATGCCTTTGTCCAAAAGAATAGTGGAAATGTTTGGCAATGAATTGAGCTCTTACCTAAGCATACTAAAGATCATAACGACCGTTGTCATTCCAGTAGGTGGAATAATGTTGATTCTAAAAAATTTAGGGCAGAAAAGATATTTCATCCTCTGGCCTCTTGTAGTACTGCTGCCGGTATCTTTGTTTGACTGGAATCTGTCACTTTTTTCTCTTTACCCCCAGATGACAGCTTCCCGTTTCATGTATATACCACTCCCGGGTCTGGCAGTGTTCATGGCCTTGATTATGGGAAGTGTTTTTATTCGTTTGCCTGCAAAAAAAGTGAGTAGTGTTATTCTTGCTTCATTATATGTTGTTGCCTCGTTTATGATTATTAACAAAATTGTGTTTCTTTATGAAACAAGACAACAGCAAAATTCAATTATTTTCAATGCCCTCAATACACAATCAGAGTTAATAAGCAAGGCTGACAATCTGGTCATTTCATCGGGCAGTAATGGCGGATATATTGAGCAAGAGTTAATTGGACACAAAGAGATAATTGAAGATATCTGTTTTCTCATTACCGGAAAAGAAATTGCATTTTCTCATCTTTCAGAATCGGGTGAAGAATTCAAATTTGTTGAAGGAGAAAATTTTACTTTCTTAATCTGGAACTCAGAACTTAAGAAGTTTATTCCTATTAGCGATTAACAAAATAGCTGCAAGATTTGCTTTGCCTCACATTTTTCTTACTTGCCATTGATATTCATAAGGTCATATATTTTAAGTATGTCGAACAACATCACGGTAGAAAAGCTCTTCAACTCTCGAAAACAAGACCTGGAACTAACCTTGCTGAACCATAGTGAGAACGGCCTAAAGAAGAAAATTTTAAACGCCGAACTCCACCGCCCGGGTTTAGCCTTAACCGGTTTTTTTGAACGGTTTCCCAACAAGAGGGTCCAGGTGATGGGCGAGACAGAAATGGCCTTTTTGAGCGGTCTGACAAAATCTTCACTTTTAGATACGGTAAACAAGCTTTTTGAACAGAATATTCCAATGATAATAATTACCAAGGGGATTTCACCTCCGGAACAGCTAAATCAAGCGGCCGATAAACATGGAACTTCCGTTTATTCAAGCCGCCTTTCAACGGCAGAGCTAACCGGCCGCCTTTCCGCATATCTGCAGCATGTTTTTGCACCTTCGGTTAATGCCCACGGAACACTTGTGGACGTTTACGGTGTCGGACTTTTGTACACCGGCAAATCCGGCATTGGAAAGTCAGAAGTGGCCCTTGATTTAGTTGAAAGAGGCCACCGGTTGGTCGCCGATGATGTCGTAAAATTAACAAGAGTAGCCCCGGATGTTATAATGGGCACCGGTTCAGAACTTTTGGGGCATCATATGGAAATCAGGGGCGTAGGTATTATCGATATTGAAGAGCTTTTTGGAATCAGGTCAATTAGAATGCAAAAAAGGGTAGAAGTGGAAGTTGCACTGTCAAATTGGTCAGACAGTGGAGAATATGAACGGCTGGGGATTGAAGATAAGAAAACTGCAGTCCTTGGAGTTGAGATTCCGATAGTCCAGGTTCCCATATCTCCCGGGAAAAATATTACCGTTATTTCCGAAGTTATAGCAATGAACCATATGCAGAAAGTATATGGAGAAAATGCCGCTGTGGAATTCTCCAAAAAACTCTCCCAAAGAATGGGTCGGCAGAGAATGACCGAGGATTATCTGGAATCAGATCTGGAATAGACTCAAAAAACCTGATTTATCCACTCAAATTCAAAACTGATTTCAACACAAAAGCACTTGAAGAAAAACTATCTTTTGGTTATACTTATTTTCTTTGGTAAGACTAACTTAGGAACTTTCCTTGGTTTTTTCTGTAAAAAAATTATGATTATTTTGGAGGTCAATAAATAATGAAATTGAATTCTGTCGCTCAACTCTTTATTGCATTTTTCCTGATATACATTATCAATATCGGCTGCTCAGGTTCAGGTGGAGATTCTCTTGCAAGAGTGGGCAATTATGACATTACCGTTCAGGAATTTAGAGATATGTTTCAGAAAGTAAGATACCCGTTTCAGAATCCTGATGAAGAGTTAATAAAAAGGCTTGAGATTTTGGACACATTAATTGTCAAAAGACTTCTTATTCAGGAAGCGTACGCCAAGAACATTGATAAATTGCAGGAGCTAAGCAGAATAGA
>JACZYS010000009.1:0-6351 GCA_022570975.1 Candidatus Zixiibacteriota bacterium
AAGCCAAAGATATTTAATTTTCAAGGATTTCCAGCAAAACCGAAGCACTGACCGGTCTCTCCCGGACTGTTACGATAGGGGGTATTTAAGGATTTCGGTTGAGATCAACTCTAATTCTCACGATTACAAGGTCTTACACAGTGAATGGTGTATTGATTAAATCCTATTTCATGCGGCTAGCGAAATCCCTCAATGCTTCACAATGTTCTTTGTTAAGAACGAAGTCGCTGTTGAAGAGCTTTCCGGCTACGTAATCGGCGTTCAGAATCCTAAGGAAGGTATTCAGAGGGATCCCCTTGTAAATAAACTCACGGAATCCGCCGGATGTGAGGCGGGTCATGCGCTGGAATTTTCCGAGCTCAACCCTTTCACCGTCGAGCGACAATCTCAGAACGGTCTCACCAGTAAATTGTCTGCTCGACGACACAGAGACGAACATCATCACCACGCTGTCGGGCACGGCTTTCGGAAGCAGGCCGGGGCTGTAATAATAAAAGCGTAGATAAAACCCCTGACGGATTTTCACGCCGACCGCCGTCCGAGTCTTTTCGTCGAAGTCGTCGTACTGTTGCTCATAATAGTAATCGGCATTGACATCGGTGGTGAAGTCCGGGTGCAGAAACTTCCGGCTCGCCGGGATCTTTAATTGCTCCGGTTTGACCGCCGGCTGCTCGTCGGCAAATTTCCAAGTGCCGTCCTGGCGCAGCAAAACGCGCCGGCCATCCTCCGTATGCGCGACCATCTGGGCTTGCGAGTTGATCGCCACGAGTAGTGTCAAAAAGACAAAACTGAGTTTTCCCATTTTAGATTTTCCCTTTTAAATAACAATATTGTTTTTATCCACATAATAACGACCAAACTCACTGATAGTGATGAACTGTACACCTAAGAGTTTTTCAGCCGTTGAGGGTTTCGATGCACTAAGTTTCTATTGTGAAAGATATTTCGAAAGTGCAGCTGACTCTGAATTCACGCAACAGCCCTCAACCGGCTGCAAAAAACAGTTAGGTGAATTACTTTAAACCTGCGAGATATATGAGTTCTTGCACCACAACGCGCATTTCTGAGTTAATCTTGTCAATATCATTTAAAATAATGTCAAAAGTCCCATCAATTTTTTTTGCGGTTCTCAAAGCGTCTCCAATTTTAAACTCAAATTGTGACTGAAGTCCGGCTCTTTTGAAGAAATCAAAGGCCAGTTTCTTGTTCTGTTTATCTGTATCTGTCATCACAATATGACCTTTTCCTTTTACGGCCAGAGAAAACCAGAATGCGGAGTATCCATAACCGGAACCAAGTTCCAAAATTTTTCTGGCCTTAATAATTGTAGCCGTTTGGAAAAGATATCTGCCTATCAAAGGACCGACAATTGGGAAATCGTTCTCTTTGGCATATTTTTCCATTTCCCTTAAGACTGTTGGTCTTTCAGGGATAACCCGTTCTAAATAATTATGAACTTCCTGATACATAGTTTATCTGTTCTTTATTAAAGAATCAAGTAAATATCTCCGTCGGTTATTTCTACTTCAAAATGTTTAAGTCTAAAATTCTTATCTGTAATGCACTCACCGGATACTATATCATATTTCCATCCATGCCAGGGACAAATTATGATATTGTCCTCCAGTTTACCTTTGCATAAGGATGCTTTTTGATGTTTACATTCAGATTCTATACCTATTATCTGTCCCTTATGATTTATAACAGCTATCTTGCGGGCCAGGATCTTTTTTTCAATAAATTTTCCTTCAGATAAGTCAGCAAGTGCACACATTTTTATTTTTAGCAAAGCCAACTCAAATCCATAAATTCTGAAAAATTTACATTAAGTTTTAAGTCCCCAGTCTTGCAACTTTATCGCTTGCCTTAATATAACATTCTAACTGAAAATTTCAAGAGGTTTTTTTGTTAAACAGAACCAATTTCTATTTTATTTTTAATTTCGGCTTCAGATTTACCGCCATTTTTGGACAATCTTTTTCTCCGTTTTGTCATAGACATTATACCCGACAAGAAAATAATAATTGTACCCATCCAGAAGAGGTTTATAAACGGTTTCTTTGAAAATTCAATCACCAGTGAGGCGTTTCCGACTTCAGGCCGGGGGAGAAAATCTCCCATGAACTGGAGCATAACCGAGCCGGTTTCCGGGCTTATTCCGGCAATGTAAACGGTTCCTTTGTTGTAATCAAAAGTGGCCGGTTTAGGCTCCACTGTCTCTTCTGATACTTCAAGATAAGGTCTCACTTCTTCGGTTTTACCATCGTAAGCAACCGACAAAAGGGCTTCTGCTTTGGTGTCTGAGCCGGGAGAGTCATGACTGCCCATGACAAACTCATGGAAAGTGACCTGGTATTTATCAACCTGAATCGTTTCTCCTTTTAGCAAAGTAAACATGCCGGGATCTTCCCCCTCCGCCTCCTGCATAGCTACCGGGGCCAGATATAAGTCATAAGTGACAAATTTTTCTACATGTGGTTTTTTCATTACTCCTTCGGCGTTCTTTGGAAAATCATGGGGCAATATGGCCGTAAAATGGTAGTCGCCATCGATAACTTCTACATGACAGTCATAACCCGTTTCTCTTTCAACAACATCTACAAACTTCAACTGGCATCCAAGGGACACCACGGTCTCCATTTTTTTAAGAGTAACCGTTTTGTTCTCTGCAAATCCTGCAGAAAGTGCTGCTCCGGTCAAGGCCAATGATAAACCGACATGGGCCAAATATCCGGGGGCGAAATTTTTGCTCCTGAGTGATTTTACTATGACATACAGGTTTGAATAAATTGCAGCTGCGGCAAAGGCAAAAAAGAGCTGATATATAATTTCGTATGTGAAACCGGAAATCATCAGGAAAAGTACGGTAACAAGGGCAACTACTCCTCCCTGAATTAGTAATTTCGGTTTCGACAGACCTTCATTCCATTTGAAAGCCGGAAAAAGATATAAAAGTAACATAATTGCTGTGGCAATAGGGGTCATGGTTATAAAGTAATAACTAATACCTACATTAGACGGATTGTCAGTAATTCTTGTCAACAAAGGTGCTGAGGTACCGAGCAAAACAAGAATGCCTCCCAGAAAGAGGACAACCACACCGAGGGTGACGAGGTACAGACGGGAGTTTACTTTTGAGAAAGAAGGCTCCGGTTTAATATCCTGCCACCTGTAAATCAAAAGTCCTGCTCCCATAGTGCTAAATAATATCATTCCTACAATCAAAAACTGATTGATGCCCAAATCTACAAATGAATGAACAGAGAAATCGGCCAGAACCCCTGAACGGGTAAGAAATGTGCCATACAGGACTGAGCAGAAAGTTAAGATTGCCACAAAGATTGAGAATCGCATTAAACCTCTACGTTGTCTTTTAATAAATAAGGCATGAACCTGTGTTGTCAAAAATATCCAAGGAATAAAAGATGAATTTTCAACCGGGTCCCAGGCCCAGAACCCGCCCCAGCCCAAGGTTACGTAAGCCCAATAGCCTCCCATGACTAAAGAAATACCAAGGGATGACCAGGCAAAAAGAGTCCATCTACGAGCCGATTCTGCCCAGGTGTGATATTTTCTGTCTATCAGCCCTGCAATTGCGAAACTATACGGGAATACCGCTGCCGCAAAACCTACAAACATAATTGGCGGGTGAATTTGCATCCAGAAATTCTGAAGGAGAGGATTGAGTCCGGCTCCCTCAGCCCTAAAAACCGGCATCATTTCAAAGGGAGATTTCTTAATCATTATCAGAAGCAGTGACAGAATAAAGAGATTTATTACAAACATTGTTCCGTTTTCAAAATCTTTTGCGGTGGCCATTAAAACGATTCCCATGAGCGAGACATAAAACCCCCACAAGAGGAAAGTCCCTTCCTGTCCGCCCCAGAGAGTTGAAATTAAATACCCCAAGGGCAAATCTGTAGAAGAGTATGAGTACACATAGGCTACGGTAAAGTCATGGGTGATGATCAAATATAGAAGGTCTGCGATGGCAAGAAGAATCAGACCAAAGGAAACAAAATAAAATTTTCTGGCAAGCGGCTTGTAGTCTGCTTTTCCTCTCCAGGAGATGAAATAAAATATAATAGATGCCACAACACAGATTGTAGAACCAAATATGAATATATTACCTAAATAAGCCATAATTTTAATTCCCGGCCTTTACAATTTAACCAGCCGCTTTGGAAATCTTTCTAATTCTGTTTTTTCTCACGGGTAGAATCACTTCTGCTTTACCTCCGGAAATTGCTACAAGTTTTTCCACAACCGCTTGCACCAAATATTCCGGGGTGGAAGCGCCGGCCGAAATGCCTATATCTTTGATTTCTGCCCCGTTTTCAAACCACTCATCATTTATATCATCAACCGTATCAATCAAATACCCATGTCCACAAATATTATTGGCAATCTGTGCCAGTCTGTTTGAGTTTGCAGATGACTCGGAACCAACTACCAAGACCATATCTACTTTTGGTGACAGTTCCAAAATAGCTGCCTGTCTCTTGCTGGTGGCATTGCAGATTGTATTGAAAACATCAATATGGGGCCACTTCTTTAAAGCCAGTTTTTCTATTTCGTAATATGCCTCTTCGTGCGCTGTTGTTTGAACTGTTAAGCCAAGTTTTCGTTCTTTCCAGTCAGGCAGGGCCAGCAGCTCCTTTTCATCTGAAACAATTGTAATATGTTCCGGTGCATGACCCTGTACGCCTATTGTTTCATCATGGTTTTTTTCACCATAGTGAATCATATGGTACCCGGCCGGAACTGTCTTTTCAACAATCTGATAAATTTTTTCAACTAACGGACAGGTAGCATCGACAACTTTTAGACCTCTGGCTATAGCTTTCTCTTTAACATCAGGAGAAACTCCGTGGGCGGAAATTATCAACGTTCCTTCGTGGACATCATCCACGGAAAATGCCTGACTAACCCCTTTTTCCCTGAAGTCATTTACAACAGATTCATTGTGAACAATTTCATTTAAGATAGTTACCTTTTCATTACTATTAGCTGCTGTTTCTTCGGCTATATTTATAGCTCTTTTTACACCCATACAAAATCCGTGATGGGTGGCAATAATAATCTTTTCAATCATACTTTCTCCAACAAATCCTTTGATTGGTTAAACGCTTTATATGAGCTTCTCACCAGCGGCCCTGCCTCCACATGGCCGAGTCCTATTTTATGCCCAATTTTTGCCAGTTCTTTAAATTCATCCGGGTGGTAAAATCTCTCAACCGGAAGATGTTCCGAAGACGGTCTCAAATATTGTCCTATGGTTAGTATATCGGTACCACTGGCATAAATTTGATGCATCAGCTCAATAATTTCATCAACTGTCTCTCCCAGACCAATCATCATTCCCGTTTTTATGACCGGTCTTGGTCGATACGAAGAAGCATAATGGAGCATCTCAAGCGAGCGGTCAAGTTTTGCCGCGCCGCGGACTCTTTTTTGTAATCTACTCACTGTTTCCACATTGTGGGCCAGAACATCTACTCCAGAATCCAAAATAATTTTCATATTTTCAGTTTTGCCGGCAAAATCCGGAACCAAAAACTCTACTTTCACTTCCTTGTCCTGCTCTCTTAAGAGGCGAATAGTTTCCGCAAAAATGGAAGCCCCGCCATCTTTTAAGTCATCACGGGTAACAGAAGTAATAACAACCTGCTTGAGCTTCAACTCAGCGACTACTTTTGCCAGCCTGGCTGGCTCTTCCAAATCAAGCCCGATTGGTTTTGCAGAAATAACATCACAGAAATTACAACTTCTGGTACAATGTTTTCCCAAAATCATAAAAGTGGCGGTACCTTCATCCCAGCACTCCCGTATATTCGGGCAGGCTGCTTCTTCGCAGACAGAATGAAGTCCGTTACTTTTCAGAATTTGTTTTACTCTTGAATAGTTGGGACCAAAACGGGTGGTGATTTTCATCCATCTGGGAAGTCTTGGATTGGGGACCATACTCCGCTCTCTTCTTGAGGGGGCTTTTGGCCTTAAGCTATGGGCAGAATTCTCACCTGCCGATTGTATATACAACACTTTTTGCATCGAGCCAATTATACCTATATTTTAGAGTGAACCCAAGCAAAATCTCTTGAGGAAATATTCCAGAAGTGAAGTGTTATCGCCGAGTTCCGTGTGAAATGTTGATGCCAATATATTGTTATAACTGACCAAAACCGGGTCTCCTTTGTATTCGGCCAAAAGTTCAACCTTATCTCCCATTTTTGTTATTTTTGGGGCTCTTATGAAGGTCGCGGAAAGTTGCTCGGGTTTGCTCCGGACATTGCCGTTTAGAGAAAGATTTGCGCTAAAATTGGTCTCAAATGAAAAAAGCTGTCGGCCGTA
>JACZYS010000009.1:6361-23326 GCA_022570975.1 Candidatus Zixiibacteriota bacterium
AACAGAAATTGGAATTGCACTTAATGGCACAACCCCTGACTGGTTTTGCTCTATATTTTCAGCAATCATAATTACTCCGGCACAAGTCCCCCAGACCGGTTTGCTCCTGACAAACTCAGTTAACGGAGCTTGAAGTGCGAATCTATCTATCATTATACTCATCGTTGTCGATTCTCCACCGGGAATAATAAGTGCGTCAATATCTTTCAATTGTGAAGGGAGTTTTATCTCATGCGGAATAGCTCCTACCAATGAAAGCTGATAAGAATGGCGAAAAAAATCACCCTGGAGGGCCAAAACCCCGATTTTTAATTCTTCAAATTCTGACATACAATTCTTTTACCGCTGTAACTCGTTTATGATACAAATAAACTCTTAATTCCGTTTTCAGTCAACATATTCGGACAGGCAATTATATCGTTAAGAACTGATTTTTCATACTTTTGTTTCCGCCCGTTACAGCATTTATTTCAATGTTTTTTACAATCAAACAGATTTTTTGACGTATATTCCATTGGTAACTTGTGTTAGTTTTATGAGGAGAAATGAAGATTATCAGACATTTAACTTTGACAAGAATAATTGCCCTTTTGGTGATAATTGGAATAATTTCCAGCTGCAGCAATTCTGCCAATAAAATTCCTATCACCACATCTTCTTCCAGAGCAAAACAGAATTATCTTATTGGTCGAGAGCTTATGGAAAAGTTGCGGAACTCTGATTCCAGAAAATATTTTGCCAAGGCCGTTGCCGATGATCCGGATTTTGCCATGGCCCATTTGTTGATGGCCTACGGTCAGGGCAGCCAAAAGGCTTTTATGAATAGTTTCAACAAGGCTCTTGGTTTGATTGACAATGTCTCTCCCGGAGAAAAGATATTTATACTGGCAGCAGATGCAGGCATCAAAGGCGACTCACCCAAACAGCAGGAATTATATCAGGAGTTGACAGAAATATACCCCGGAGATGAAAGAGCCCACCAGGCTCTGGCCAATTTTTTCTTTGGACAGCATGATTATGAGAAAGCTCTGGAAAAATATTACACAATAATTGAAATTGCGCCGGAATTTTCCGCCGCCTATAACCAGATGGGTTATTGTTTCAGGGCATTAGAAAAATATGACTCTGCAGAAGTTGCCTTTGATAAATATATCCAGCTTATTCCAAACGAACCAAACCCATATGATTCATATGCGGAATTACTGTTAAAGAGAGGCAAATATCAGAAATCAATAGAGATGTATCGGGAAGCACTTAAGATTGATCTTGAATTTTCTCCATCACATATTGGTATTGCAACCAACTATAACCTTATGGGTGAGCACAAAAAGGCCAGAGAACAACTTGAGTCACTTCTTGAGGTTCTGGATGAACCTCTTATTGCAAGGATTGCTTCAGGTGCCAGAGCTGTGTCATATGCCGATGAAGGGTTCTTAGATAGTGCTCTTGCTGAACTTGAAAAAAGGTATGAGATTGAACTCGACAGAAATGAAATTTTATCTGCAGCTGAATTCAGGCAACTCATTGCAAGAATACATATCGAAAAGGGGAATTTTGATAAAGCCGGCGAGAGTTACGACTTTGGTTCAAAAATTGTTGAGCAGTCTGATTTACCGGACGAACTTAAAGAGAACAGCAGAACTTATGGACTATATTTTACTGCCTTAATATATACACTAAACGATGACCTGAAAAGTGCGGAACCACTTGCCGAACAATTTAGAGAAAAAGCTGAAATAAAAGGAAACCAACAGCAAATTAGAGTTTCACATCTCCTCAACGGAATTATTTTCATGAAAAAGGATCAATTCGATAAGGCAATTTCCGAATTTTCTCAGTTGGACCTTGGGGACTCCAACTCTCTTTTTAGACTCGCCAATGCATATGAGGCAAGTGGTGATTTATCCAAGGCTCTCGAAAATTACAAAAAGGCAGCCAATACAAATTCTTTGAATTCACTCAACTATGCTCTTACCCGCCATAAGGCAAAAGCCAAAGCAGAAGAGCTGAGCAAGAAATTGAGCTCTTAAGATTTAAGCACTAATAGCAGGCATTTCATCCCAAGTTTCTCCCAGGAGAATCCGCCCGTTTTTCTTTTTATTAAAACCACCCCATTGCTTAAAGAAAAATGAAGTTTCTTGTTTTTCGCATTGCTCTTTAATATCCAAAACCCATTCTTCCTTCATTGGTCTGGCCCCCGGCCCAGATTCTCCCCCTACGATAGCCCAATCTATGTCAGTAAGGTCTAATTCTTGCAAACGTCCAATCAACGGTTCTAAAGATAGAAACTTGACCCGGGCTTCAGTTTTTCTTAAGTCTTTAATTCTATACTTATAATGCTTGCTTTCAACAGTAACTCCCATCCAAATATTTTCATGCCAATTTAGTTTGGGAGCAAGTTTGACAAGACGTTTAGAACGTTTGGTTAGAATTTGAAAAGTATGTTGAGGGCATTTTCCCATTACATCAAAAATATTTGTTAAAAATTTAAATGGAATCTTTTCGTGAAACAAGTCACTCATTGAATTCACAAAAACAACTTGGGGTTTTTTCCAGCTAAATGGGGCATCTAATACTTGCGGTTGAAGTGTAACTTTGAAGCCATTGCGATAATTATGAACGCCCATTGCTTTAAGTCGTTTTGCCATACGGTCGGCGTAACAGTGATCACAACCGGCACTAACCTTGTCACAACCGGTTACAGGATTCCAAGTTAGCCCAGTCCATTCAATTTTTGAGTTTTTGGCCATACTATTAAAGAAACTTTATGATATCATTCTTTTGATAAGTTAACTTGTTTCTTGTTCTTGTGCAATCAGGCAATTCAATTTTCTTGCTTATTTCTAATTCTTGAAGCGATTTCTTAATATGCATATTGTTATAAATATATTTTCTTTCTTTTAAACATTCATCAAGTAATTCACCGATCTTAATCGTGGATTTGCTAAAATCTGCCGACAATTTCTTTTCCAAATTCTCTTGAAGATTACCTTTGTACATTAGATCCAATTTTATTTGTTTTTGTTTTTGCCTTTCTATCTTGCTATAATAATACAGTGGAAAATCATTTTCATCTGTTAGGCTATTATCTATCATGACTTTTCTCATTTTTTCAAAACCTAAGTAATGCTTAGAGAAAAAGACAAGATAATAACAAGTTTGTTCACTTTTCTCAAAACCCAAACCAAAACTAAGAAAATAGATGTCAGAATTTAATTCTCGTGAGACGGCTTCTCTTAATCCAGCTAGTAAGTAATTTTCTTTTTCAATTACAGACTTGGCATTCCTAAATTGATTCAGAAGAGTATTGAATCCAGAATTTCCAAATATTTTCTTCATATTACTAGCTTGTTCATCGATTTTGAGATTTCTTATAATACCACTCGTATTAAATACTAGAATACAATCATTCCCCCAACCTTTAATTACTAAGCTAATCATTTCAAATGAAATGTCTTTGAATCCACTTGGGTCTATAAAGGTACAAGTACTATCTCTTATTTTCATATTGCTTACGAACTTAGTATTCACCGTTTGATTATTTACTTCTGGAATCTCCTTTAATTTTCCATATATTTTATGCTCTCTCACCAATTTCCTTAAGAGTTCATAGCTATCCTCATTGCTTTCATGAAATATTACTTTCACTTTTTTATGGACGCTCTGTTGTCTAATTATTACATTAAGTATCTCTTGAGGTGTTGAATTTTTTCCATTTCTGTACTTGCCAGGACCAGAGAACAAATCCAAGTAAGTTATGGGACCATTGCTCTTCAAATTCATAATCGCTAGCCAAGCCGCAAAATACTTAGCTACAATCTCGATTTTTACTAATGAATGCTCTTGTGGTTCATCAAAAAACGATGAGTCAAATTTCGACATAGAATCCCCCGATGCTAATTTTGTCTATAATTTACATATTACTCAAGTATATGTAAATCACAAATTTTTGCATATTTTCCCTCCAACAAATAAGAAAAAATCCAGTCTACCGAGTGTGCAGGAGTTCATCCTCTTTGATATCCGTGACCTGAATGCCTCTCATGGCCTCGCCCAACCCGCGGGATGCATCTGTGATAATCATAGCATCTTTCCAGTGAGTGGTGGCACTGACAATTGCTCTAGCTCTTTTTTCCGGATTGTCGGCTTTAAATATCCCGGAACCAACAAAGACAGCCTCGGCACCCAGCTCCATACACAAGGCGGCATCGGCAGGAGTAGCAACACCTCCGGCGGCGAAATTTGGAACGGGAAGTTTTCCGGTTTTGGCAACCATTTGTACCAGTTCAAGAGGAACCCGGAGCTCCTTGGCACTGCCATAAAGTTCTTCGGGTGACATTACCGTCAGGGCTTTCATGGCTGAGCCTATTTCACGGAGATGCTTGACCGCTTCTGAGACATCACCGGTGCCGGCTTCACCTTTGGTGCGAATCATAGCCGCACCCTCGGCAATGCGTCTTAAGGCCTCGCCCAGATTACGGCAGCCACAGACAAATGGTACTTTAAACGGCCACTTATCAATATGGTATTTGTTGTCAGCCGGAGTGAGAACTTCTGACTCATCAATGAAATCAACTTCTAATGCTTCCAGCACCCGGGCTTCGGTAATATGACCGATTCTACATTTTGCCATGACCGGAATAGTAACATCACGTTTGATTCCCTCAATCATGTCCGGGTCAGACATTCTTGCAACTCCTCCCTGCGAGCGAATATCTGACGGCACTCTTTCTAAGGCCATTACCGCCGAGGCACCGGCTTGCTCGGCAATTTTTGCCTGCTCAGGAGTTACTACATCCATAATGACTCCGCCTTTTAGCATCTCTGCCAGACCAATTTTTACTTTATGCACTTTATCATCAAAATTTATCATCACTTTGCTCCTTTTATCTATAGTTAGAACACCAACAAATATAATAAAAAAATGGGCTTGTACACAAGCCCATTATGGAGATTTCAAATATGTTCAGAAAAAAAACTTACGAATAATATTCTCTTACCAAATTATAAGAGATTATTCCACATCAACTTATTTTCTTCCTTTAGAATATTTTCCAAAATTCTCTCTGCTCAAAACCGTCTTAGTCTGCTTTTCCTGTTTCTGCCAGAAAGATCTCATTTGAGCATTGCTCTGTGATCCCCTTCCACCTTTGGTCCAGATAGAAAGTTGAAGTGGTCCGTCAATGATTTCAATGACGTTCAAAAAGTTGACGTTTTTAGCTTGTTTTGCCAGACAGTAACCACCGGTAACACCCTGAAATGATTTCAGTACGCCGCCTCTTGTTAAATCTTTCAAAATTTTTGCCAGAAATTCTCTTGGAATATACTCAGACTTAGATATAGAGTTGATTGATCCTAGTTTCCCCTTTGGCAGCATTGCCATGTGTTTGACTGCCCTTATTGCGTAATCAGATTTGCGAGAAAGTCTCATTTTGAAAGTCCTTTGTCATTTTTAAAAGTTCAATTGTTATGTCTCTTGCAAGACTTTTCCATTTACAGCCTGAAAGTATATATTAAAAAGCTGTCCTTGTCCATCGAAAATTGAGTTAATTCAATTCTTTTATCGTATTATTTGTAAATAATTACCAGATAATGATAGAGTTTCTTGATTTAGCTCATTTTTGTGAATAAATTTTACAAAAATGTCTTCCTTGCGTAGGAACATAAACTTTATTATATTGTTTTTGAAGAAAGTAGAAAAATAGCCGATTACTTGGTTAATAAGATAATTTTGGAGTGAATTTATGTCTGAAAGCATTAAGACTGAAAATAAGAATGAGGTTGTAACAGTCACTTCTTCTGCTGTTGCAGAAGTAAGACGGTTGATGAAATTGGAAAAAGAAGATAATCTTTATCTCCGCCTGGGCGTTGAAGCTGGCGGATGTTCCGGGATGTCATATTCGATGACCTTTGACAGCAAAAAGACAGATTTTGACCGAGAATTTGAATTTGACGGTCTTAAAGTGATCGTTGATTTTAAAGCTTTGAGACCGCTCTCCGGCACAATCCTTGAATATCAGGGTGGACTTTTGGGCGGCGGATTTCAGTTTAATAATCCAAATGCCAAACGTTCCTGTGGCTGCGGATCATCATTCTCCTGCTAAAAATCATGGCTTTTGAGGTTTTGGACCCCGGCGTTTTCCTTGACAACGGCCTTTTTTTGGAAGACTTCTTCTTTGACTCCGCAAAAAAACATGACTGGCTCAAGTATGAGAATAAGAAAGTTTTAGTCCGAGGCTGCTCAACCATTATCCCCCCCTGGGCTTATATGTATATTACCGGCAAACTGGTTCCTGTTGCCAAATCTGTCAGATTTGGAAATGAACACGACAATGTAGTTGTTTTCAGATCAGCAACATCTTGACAGGTGATATTTTTTACATTAAGTTTTCTTCCTGAAATTGAATAAAATAAGAGGTTTCATATATGCCAAAAATTTTGTTTATGCCCAAAGGAATTGAAGTGGAAGTGGCCGAAGGGACTCCAATACTTGATGCTGCTTTGGATAATAATATTCATATTGATCATAACTGCGGTGGAAATTGTGCCTGCTCTACCTGTCATATAATTATTGAGTCCGGATTTGAAGGTTTAAACGAAATTACAGAAGATGAAGAAGATATGCTCGATGAAGCTGAAGGGTTAACCGAAACCTCCCGACTGGCCTGCCAGGTCATGGCCAAGAATGATATTATTGTTAAAATCCCTAAAATTGAATCTGAATGGGATAACGATACATTTTAAGACCTCTGGTCTTATTTCTTGATATAAAACATTCGCTGAACTTCAATAAATTCTTACTCTTAACCTCCGGCTGGTTCCTGTTCAAAATTTGAACAGATTGATATATCCAATATCTCCGGCAGATGTTACTCTGCCAGTAATTATCACAATTGTCAATTCTGCCGATATATCAATATTATGTGTCTTAAGAAAGAGAATTCCTCATTCCTATACGGAAAAAACGACGCGGGATATTCAATGATTGAAGTTCTGGTTGTAATTATTATTGTTGGCATAATTGCTTCTGTAACGGTCAACTCACTTAAGAGTTCCGGAGATACGGTCCGTTTTGAGCAGACAAAAAAAGAGATGGAGCAACTCGCATTTGCCATTGCCGGAAATCCTTCTTTGATTTCCGGAGGGAGCCGGACAGATTTTGGATATGTTGGTGATGTTGGCGCTCTGCCATCGAGTCTGGATGACCTGGTGCAAAATCCGGGAGGGTATTCAACCTGGAATGGGCCTTATATTCATGATGATTTTTATAATTCCATTTCTGCATCTGAGAATGAGTTCAAATTTGACGGTTGGGGCACAGCCTATACATACTCTGGGGGTCTAACTATTGGATCAAATGGAGGCGGATCACCGCTAACTCGTCAAATTGCAAAGTCAACGACGGAGCTGCTTGATAACAAGATTTCACTGACTATCACTGACAATAACAACACACCACCCGGTGCAACATTCGCCGACTCTGTAGTAGTTTTAGTTAACATACCGGATGGCTCCGGAGGCAGCCTTACAAGAACATTAAGTCCACCGGCAGATGGGTTCGTTCAGTTTGATGCTATCCCCATAGGAATCCATGACATAAAAATTATATATAACCCAACCGGTGATACAATAAGATCCAAAGTAACTATTTCTCCGGGGATTAATTATTACAGCGAAATAAAATTATACCTGGAATTGTGGTAATAGTAATGAGAGGCATTTCAAAGGAAAACGGATTCAGCCTGATTGAGCTGACGATTGTTATTGTTGTTATAGGGATATTGTCTTCCATTGCCATGCAGTCAATGAACTCAGTCATTGATGATATCAGGTATTCCAAGACAGAAAAAGAGATGGAAATGCTGGCTTTTGCCATTACCGGTAATCCCAAAATTAATAACGGCGGGACTCGTTCAGATTTTGGATATTTTGGTGATGTTGGTTCATTCCCACCCAATTTGGATGCCCTGTACAGCAACCCGGGAAGCTACACCAGTTGGGACGGTCCGTATATTCCTGCCGGTTTTGAAGAAGACTTCACCGGATTCAAGAAAGATGAATGGGGTACAACTTATAGTTACAGTGGAGGGATTTCAATAACTTCTACCGGAAGCGGTTCAACAATCAGGAAAAAAATTGCAAATAGCAGTTCAGATTACCTGCTTAATTCTTTAAATGGGACAGTGAAAGATATAAATGATTCACTGCCGGGTATTGTAGATCAAGACTCGGTCAATATTGAAATAACTTATCCAAACGGCTCCGGGGGGTATTTGAAAAAAACAGTCAACCCTGATGCCGCCGGCAATTTTTCATTCGACTCGCTGCCTGCAGGCAATCATCTAGTTGAAGCAATATATATCCCAAACGTTGATACCTTAACTCGCTATGTAACAATATTACCCAAAAACAAAGGCTCAATAAATTATATTTTTAGTCAGAATTATTTTTCTACTGCTGCCTCACCAGATACAATGCTTACCCAAATCACCGGCCTGGATACAATTTTCACTAATCCGGACTGTAACAATCTCTCATTCTGGGTAGAAAATAATACCGGGTTTAATGTTACCCTTTCAAGTATTATTATTAGTTGGTCATCGCCTACGGCATACTACAAGCAAATTATTTGGAACGGGGTCAACTCATATACATCGAATAACCCTCGTACAGCTTCAGGTGATAATGCTATTTTAAATAATTCCAGATCTATAAATGATAACTCTTTGATACAAATTGAGATATTGGGATTCCATTCATCACAGACCGGAGGTTCTTCCACCGTTGATATGAGCAACACTATTTTTACTATATTATTCTCAGACGGCAGCACCTTTGATATTTCGACAGGAGCCTGCCAATGAAAAAAATGTTTTCTGATAATAGCGGTTTTACTCTTATTGAATTGATTCTAGTTATAGTTATAATTGGCATTCTTGCGGCCGCATCAGTTAACACTCTCAAACCTGTTACCACCAGCATCAAAGAAGAAGCAACAAAATCTGAACTTCATGAACTGGCATTCGCTATTGTCGGTAATGCATCACTTGAATCAAACGGAGTCAGAACTGATTTTGGATATGTGGGCGATGTTGGCTCGTTCCCACCTAATTTGGATGCGCTGGTCAGTAATCCGGGAGGGTATTCTACCTGGAATGGTCCTTATGTCAAATCTGATCTTATTCAGAATTCGAACGACTACAAGACTGACTCATGGGGAAATGCATATGAATACACCGGCGGTCTGACCATCCGTTCAACCGGTTCAGGTTCTGATATTGTTCAGAGACTTGGCAACAACTCAGCCGAGTTTTTATTTAACAGCATTAGCGGAACTATAAAAGATGCCAACGGCTCCTACCCCGGATATGCATACCGTGACTCTCTGTCAGTAAGAATAATATATCCGGATGGTGCAGGGTCGCTAACTTCAAGTATTTCATCGGTGGGTGCCGATGGATTCTTCACATTTGATTCCATACCTGTTGGAAATCATGACATAGAAACTGTATATATTCCCGCCAATGACACTATCTCAAGAACCATAACCGTTACAGTTGGTTCTGATCCGAATACAAATATTAAACTTGTAGGAGATTTCTGGAACGTATCAACTTCTGGTGGTTTAACACTTATCAGCAACTCTGACTCGGTATATAATTCTCCTCAGTGCCATAATCTTTCATTCTCGATTGAGAACAATACTGGCTCAGCCATCTTAATTTCAAATATAACCGTGACCTGGTCTTCGCCCGTTGCATACTATAAATCTGTTAGTTGGAACGGCGCTATGGTAGTCAACAATCCTTCTCCGTCGATCGCTTCTGGAATTACCGCTAATTTTTCGGCTACTCAATCAATTGCAGATGGTGAACGAGTTCAGATGTCTATTACTAGTTTCAAAAGCAACACATCCGGTGGAAGTAATGTAAATGTCGAAAATATTGATTTCACTGTGAGCTTTTCTGATGGTTCTTCTTTGTCATTCAATTCAGGAACTTGCCAATGAGACTTAAAGTAAAAAAAGAAAACGGCTTTACCCTAATTGAGCTGGTAATCCTTATTATAATTATGGGGATATTTGTTTCGGTTGCCTCCCAGAGAATGTCCACAACAATTGATACGGCCAGATTTGAGCAGACCAGAAGTGAGTTGAGACAGCTTGATTATGCCATCAGTGGAAACCCGGATCTCTATACAAACGGAACCAGATCTGATTATGGTTATGTTGGCGATGTGGGTTCTCTTCCTCCAGATTTGGAAGCTCTTTATACAAATTCCGGTGGCTTTTCCAGTTGGGATGGTCCTTATATTCAGTCTGGTTCTTTTGGAAATGAACACACAAAAGATGCCTGGAGTGTGGATTATGTTTATACTGGTTCTCTGATTCGCTCAACAGGTTCAGGAACGACAATTGAGAAACAATTGATATCATCTGCAGATTTACTCAATAACAGTATTAGTGGATTTGTTGTAGATGCCAATAATAGCAGTCCTGGTATAGTTTATAAAGATTCGCTCTTAATCTCTATTACATATCCGAACGGTAGTGGAAGTTACAACACCATCACCTTAAATCCCAGAAAAGACGGCAGTTTTTCTATCTCAAATATTCCAATAGGAAACCAGACTCTCAGCCTGATTTACATTCCTGAAAATGATACTGTGACTTATAGAGTTGGTGTTGACCCGGGCTCTCAGGCAAAATTGGATTTATCTCTGTCAAGTGATCTCTGGTAAGAAACAGAATCAGATATCTTTTTCTTTAATCTCTAAATTAATATTTCTTTTCCTAAGTTCGGCGATAAAGATGGCCGGATTTACAATCAACTCCTGTGGTTTGCATCCTCTGGCTGTAATTTCACCTCTGACAGCCATTCTGGCTAAGATTGCAGCAGGAAAAGCGGTCGTCCTCATCATAGCCGTCAGACTTGTTGAGGATTCCTGGCGGTCTAATATTTCATAAGTGAGTTGAATATTTTTTCCATCCCGTTGACCTTCGGCTACCAACCTCACCAGTACCATATCAAGACCGTCATAAGTCAGAGAATTATCCAGCACCGCCTTAAACAGTTCACGAGGTGCAACCTCTGAATGGCTGAGTTTTAACTTCTGCTTTGAGGCCAACCCAATCTCAAGCATTGTCTTGAAAAGACGACAGTGCCCGGGGTATCTAATTGTCTTGTAGTCCAGAAAATCAATTTCATCTTCAAAACTATCCGGCAGGGTTGATGTTCCCCCTGAAGTATAAAATGCCTCCAGTTCCCCAATTCCGTCAAATTCCAGAGGCTCAACTCCCGTCATTGGGTTTACAGTTTTCTTTTTTCCGTTTTCCAAAATCAGGCACGGCTCCCAGTATTCATTGATTAATCCTTCGGCCGAAAATACCATCTGGTAATTCAGCGGCGGTCTTGGAGACTGGGGAAGCCCGCCAACTCTGATTTTGATACTGGTTGTTTTATCCAGTTTATTTGTTGCATCTTTGGCCAAAATTGAAACCATTCCCGGAGCAAGCCCTGAATCCGGAATGACAGTGACTCCGGCGCTTATTGCTTCTGAGTTCATACTTAATTGTGTATTGACAACATCATTGTTTCCGCCCAAATCAACAAAATGGCAGCCGGCTGATATGGCCGCTTTGGTTAAGCCCGGATTATATTTGTATGTTACACAGGAGATGGCGGCGTCATAGTCTTTAAGTATTTCAGCTGCCGCCTTTTCATCTGAGGCATCCAGCCAGACAGGCTCCGCTTTTGATGAACCATATTTTGAACCAATTTCTCTGGCCAAATCTAAATTAATGTCAAAAATCCCAACTTTTTCAATATCGTCTTTTGAGGCCAGGTCATAAACAGCCGCTCTCCCCATAAGCCCTGCTCCAATTACCGCAATTTTCATACAAATTCCCCAAACTATTCAATTACTTATAATTTCAAAGATGATAAATAAACATCTGAGGCTCAAAAAACAACTAAATAGAACGGTATAAATTATTCTCTGATTCAGCCGATATTCTATTTAGCTGTTTTATAATTGGTAGTTTCAAATGAGTCTTAGAAAGAATTAGAATGACAAAACTGGCAGACATCACCGAAGAAGAATTAGAACTATTCAGGCAAATAAAGCCTCTCATTGGCGAATGCCTTAAACTTAATCATGAACTAAATAACCCTCTGGCCGGAGTAATCGGTTATACCGAGCTCATGCTTTCCACTGAAACTGACCTGACAGGCAACCAGAAAGAGCTTCTGGGCAAAATTCTAAACAGTGCTGAAAAGATGAAATATATTATCGAAGATCTCTGCAACAAGAAAATAGGTATGGGCAGAACAATTGATATGCGCGAGATTGAAAAAACTTTCGGAAGTATATAAGCTACAGAAGCTGATTCATTTTTCTTATTATCCATTCAATTGAAAAACATCCGATAATAAAAAACATCAACCAGGCCTTATTCCAGATAACAACTTCTTTTTTTTCTTCAATAACTCTTTTATTCATATCAATAATTTCAAGAACTTTATCAAAATCAGAATACTCAAAATAAGATCCGCCACTGTTTTCAGAAATCAGTTTGAGAAGATTTGGGTTTCCTGACCGGTCATATTGTTCAAGATTGAACGACTCAATCATTATTCTTCCGCTTATTTCTTTAAGCATTTGGTTTTCTTTTTCAACTTTTACAAAGTAAGAGTATTGTCCTGCTTGTAGATTGTTAAACTCTCCCGAAAGCTTGCCGCTTTCTTTACTTAAGAGGTCAATTTCCATTTCAGAGCCGGTGGAATCGTTTATCAGTCGGATAGTACCGCTCACTCCGGGAATCGGTCTGAACCCCTGATCATATGCAAATCCGTCAAAAATAACCCTCTCTCCCCTGCTGAAAACGGTTTTCTGAGGAGCTACATTGATAGGGTCATAATCATCTTTTACGGTCAGCCAGGTAGTTACTCCTTCGACAAAACGTCCATACTTATCAGATTCATCGCTGAGCTCAGAGTGAACAAATCCCCATTTCCAGAACGGCAGCACGGCCGTAGCCAACAGCTTACCGGGACCATGACGCAAAAATCCGATAGCCGGTCGGACAGCTGTGCGATTACCTGATTCTACCAGCGAAGCCAAAATTACGGCATTCTCATTAGGCCCGATGCAGTTAACTAAAGAAGTAAACGGCGGCAAGTCTCCCCAGACCGACCTTATTTCTGACTGATTGTCTGCAAGTCTTAAAACCGGATGAAAGAGATGGCTTTCTGACGGAGTCAGATGGAACTGTTTGTTTACAATATCATCTCTGTTTTCAGGATAACAGGGAAGAAGATTAATAAGCCATTTTTTGATTGGAGAAGAGGCAAAGTTTTTACCCATCATGAGCCATATCGCCCCCCCCTTATCTTTTAGGTATGAATCAATTATCTGCTTTTTGCTGTTTAATAAAGGTGGGCTGATATCCTGAAGAATGATGAGATCATATTGGTTGAGAACAGTCTGTCTGGCAGGGAAACTTCTTCTTAAATTGCCGGATTTATCACCAATGACGAACAGATCAACATCAAACTTGGTTTCGTTTTCTAAGTATCTTTTTAAGAAGCCGGTTTCATAATCAGGATTCTCAACGGCAAAAAGTGCTTTCAATTTACTTTTCAAGACTTTGATAGAAAATGAACGGTGATTATTATTTTTGTTCAGTTCGTTGGGGTTAACGGGAAGATTAATTTTCAGAACTTTCTGTCCACTGCTTTCCGGGAAATATTTTAGGACAAATTCTCCAATCCCGTCTTCCTGAATAATATTATGTTCGGTTAAATTCTTTAATCTCCCCGACTCTAAAAGCTCAATAACAGCTTTGTGACCGCTTGCATTTTGCCAGTTGATTTTGACTTTTATTTCTGATTCTTCGCCGGCAAAAACTACCGGATCATAATCAATATCTGAAATCCCCAGATCAAATTCTGAGCCTCCTGCAGAAAAATTTATGCTTATGACCGGGCTGTTAATCTTTTTTGCTGCTGCCACTGCGTCCCTTCCGGAATTGGAGTTGCCGTCTGATAACAAAAGGATATAATCGGGGCGAGTTTTTATCTCTAATTCTGAAACTTGATACAAAACTTCACCAATTGCGGTTTTGTCTGTCTCGGTTTTATTATTCTCTCTGCTTATTTTATTTCCAAACTGATATTCTGTCAGTTCTACTTTATCTTTTAAGGTTTGAAAAGCTGCTCCGGAAAAGATTGAATCTATTCTTTCGTTTCTTTTTTTACCTTCTTCAGTTTTTTCCATGCTTTGTGAAATGTCTCTTAATACTGTTATGAGCGGTTTTCTTTCATAGTTGGATGTATAAGAAAAAACTGGCTGCAACAGGGCCAGAACCAGTGCAAAAACAGCCGACAACCTCAAAATTGCCATTATTGTTTTTATATACCAGGGGAGCGGCGGGTTGGTTTTGAGATATAGCCAGACAGAAGCTGCTATTAAAAGAGATAATACAGAAATGGTTATGAAAATATAATCAGTGAGAAAGTCTATTGAAAAATCTGCTATACCAAACATAACAGTTCTTATACTTCAATTTTAAGGTTTTGGCTACAGTGAGAAAAAATAGTTTCCAAATTAGCGAAAAAAATATTATGCCACCCTGGCGGTTGTAAATTTTACCATTTGAGCCAGAGATTCATAATAAATTGAATTTTCTGCTTTTGAGATACCACCAAACCCCTGTTCGCATAGCTCATCTGCTTTCTTATAGGCATAGGCAATGCCGCCGGTCTCAGTGATAAACTTGTTAACTTTTTCAAACGATTCCCGGTTATCTTTTTTTTCCAGAACTTTTATAATTTCTCTGCGGCTTGAGTCATTTACCTGTTTGAGTGAATATATTAAAGGGAGGGTAACTCTGCCGTTCATAACATCAATTCCCGGCTCTTTACCAGTCTGTTCAGCATCGCCAACAAAATCAAGCAGATCATCGGCAATCTGGAAAGCTATCCCAATTTTTTCTCCAAAATCAGAATAGAGCGCCCGTTCTTTTTCACCCCTGTTTCCCAAAATCGGTCCGGTCTCACAGGAAACATTGAACAAAGAAGCGGTTTTGTCGGCTATTACAGAAAGATATTCATCTTCGGAAAGGGCATAGTTACCGGTATCTTCAATTTGCCTTAATTCGCCAACCGAAACTCTTTCCGTTGCCTGTGAAATTGCCCTCATCAAGTCAATTGACTTGGTCTCAACCATTATTCTAAATGCTTTGGCAAATAAATAATCGCCCATCAAAACAGAGATAAGATTTGTCCATTGTGAATTTACTGTCTCCTGTCCTCTTCTTAGTTCTGATTCATCAACAACATCATCATGAAGCAGCGTGGCCGTATGAATTAATTCAATCGCTAAAGATGCTTCAACTGAATGTTCGGTAAAATTATCACCGGCCCTTGATGACAAAAAGAGGAAAACCGGTCTTATTCTTTTCCCTCTTGATTTCAGCAGATGTCTGGCAATGGAAGTTACAAGCGGAGAATCTCCTTTGAGATAATCATTCAGACGGTTTTTGAACTCATCCAAGTCAGCCTGTATTGGCTCTGTATATTCTTTTAACTTTGTAATATCTAACACATCAAAATCTTTTTTATTAGACCTATCTTACTTATAAGAAAGTATTTTTATAGTTGCTGTTTGTCAATCCAAATTATTTACAATTTGGACCTAATCTTTGGCGGTATTTTCCTGCACAATGGGGCATTAGTTTCGATCAGTTGGCTGATTTAGTATCTTGTTTAACTTTTCTCTGTATATCTCATCAGAATAATATTCTCTATCATTATGCCCACCGGAAAGTTCATAAAATTCTTTTGGACTAATTGCAGCCTCATAAAGGTTTACCCCTAATTGAAAGGGAATTATTTCATCTTCCGGAGAATGACCGACGAGAACCGGGCAATTTATCTTCTTAATTTTTATTGAAGAATCAAATTTATATTTCATCAATAAGCCGACCGGAAGATATGGGAACGATTTTTTTGCAATATCTAAAGAAGAATTAAATGATGACTCCACTACCAAGCCCCCACATTTAACCTGGGCGGCTAAATCAACGGCAACGGCTCCACCCAGAGACCTGCCAAAAATGATGATCTCTGTCGGAGACATTTTTTTCTCATGTATCAGAAACTCATAACATAGCTTTGCGTCCTGATACATTTTCTCTTCCGATGGAACCCCGTCTGATTTGCCGTATCCTCGATAATCAAATAGCAAAATATTCAGGTCAAATTGCAACAGAAACTGAACCGTTTCTAATCTACCGGAAATATTCCCGGCGTTACCATGACAGAAGATGATTGTTCTTTCAATTTGGTTTTCATTTGTAATTGGCGGCTCAAAATACCAGGCATTAATTTTTTCACCGTTGTCATGTTTGAGATATAGGTCCTGGTACTCAATATTTAATTCATCGGGGCTGATCTGGTGCTCTTTTGACGGATAAAAAAAGAGGCTGTCCTGACTGAAATAAACATATATAAGAATGGCCAGATAAAAGACGACAAATGAAATGATAATCCAGTAAAGCATTTTTGAAATAATTAGTCTAATATTATTCCCACTCAATAGTTGCCGGTGGTTTTTGGCTAATGTCGTATAAAACGAAAGATGTTTAAGTTAATAAGTAGGTATATGTATAATATGGAAACAATCACAATACCAAAACAAGAATATAATGAACTTTTGGAAGAAGTTGGTATATTGAGAAATAAGGATATGATGGGTGCTATTAAGGAAAGTATAGATGCCAAAAAAAAGAAACAAAAAGAGGAAGAAAACGTCTCGGCCATCTTCCACCAATTTGGATTTGCAGTACTATGACGATGAGAACTCGTGTTACTATACACACGAAGTGAGCGTAGAAACCGTAAAAGATTGGACAGATAAAATATTTGATTTCACACTGAATCTATTAAATGAGGAAAAGCCTCC
>JACZYS010000175.1 GCA_022570975.1 Candidatus Zixiibacteriota bacterium
TTGGGGATGATAGCCGCCCGGCTCCCAACTCGCGATCGGAGAACCGCCGACGGCACTGGGTATCAGGGCGACGGTGATGTCGGGATGAGCTTCGGCGATTTTTGTGCCATGTTCATCGGTTCCGGTCAAAAAGAATGCTTCACGACCGGCCATTCGATGGAATTTTGTCATATAGTCGGTGGCAATTGTTGTATATGCGTGACCGATATGCGGTTTGTCATTTACATAATAAATTGGGGTTGTTAAATAAATCGGTTTAGACAACTTTTGCTCCTGCTTGCTAATTTACCTCTGAGTTATCGTCTAAGTCATCCAATGAGGATAGGTCCGCATCCGGTACTTCCAGCTCTTTTTTATAAGCTTCACTTTCTGATGATTTCACTTTTGTAAATGTATGTTCTGACTTTAAAATATCTTCTAACTTGGCTCTGATTATCTGATGGTTTTCGCCTCTTATAATTGCTTCTTCTCTGAAATAGTCAATCCGTTCAATAATTCCGTCTCCTACTTTGGTGGTCACTCTCTTTCCCGGTTGAGGAAATTTCTTTTTGACTTTCTTGTACATGCCGACTTCATATTTCAAACAACACAATAATCTCCCGCAGTTACCGGAAATTTTTGCCGGGTTCATTGGCAAATCCTGTTCCCTGGCATGCTGAGTTGAGATAGGCTCAAAATTTTTGATGAAAGTATTGCAACATTGCTCTTTGCCACAAATTCCATATCCGCCGATACGGCGGGCCTCGTCCCTGACTCCAATTTGTTTAAGCTCTATTCTTGTCTTGTAAGTAGAAGCCAGCTCTTTGACCAGCTCTCTGAAATCAACACGATGATCGGCGGTAAAAAAAATGGTCATTTTGTTGCCGTCATGCTGGGTTTCAACATCAACAACTTTCATCACCAGACCATGTCTCCTGATCATTTTGACAATATCATTTTTATATCCCAAATCTCTGTCTTTTAGAGACTCAAATTTTTCATAATCTTCTTTGTTTGCTTTTCTCAAAATTGAACGTGGTCGGTTGGAGTCAGAAAAGCTAACTTCTATCTCAATTTTCTTGAGCACCCGTCCCAAATCTTCACCCCGGTCTGCCTGGGTTATGACAAAGTCGGTAATTAAGAGATTATGGTAAAATTTGTTAAAGTAATACTCTTTTCTTGAGCCTTTAAATTCTATGAGATATAATTCAGCCATCTATTTTCTCCGGACATAAGACATTGCCTATGAGGCCGCCTTTAATCCTGATTTTATTCTTATCACCATTGCCGTCAGAGCTCCCTGAATATGTACGTTGCGCCTCATGTCGGCAAGAGTTATTTTGATATTGTCGGCCATAGACAGACCAAGTTCAGGGCTGTTAAAATTTTGCGAAAGCCTTTTTATTTCATTGAGGAAATCAATATTTACAATATCATCTTCACTTTTATTTACAGCATAATTTGAGCTGTCTCTTATCAGTGACTGCCAGAATTGAAGCATTGACTCAATTTTCCCCCGGTTATTTAAAGTCAGCATTTCGTTAATGTGTGAAACGGTTTCATATGATGCATCATCAATAAGAGTTCTAAATAGAAGAAAAGAAACGGCCCTGAGTGAGTCGTTATCTTCAGCATCATCTAAGATTATATCAATTGCTTCACCCGGTGAGCCGTCTGAAATATGGGCGGCCAGATTTGACTTTTTATCAGAGATATCATAGTTATTTTTAAGATATTTGCCTATTAAATCCGGCTCAGATCTCTTCAGTTTTATTCTTTGTGCTCTTGACTGAATGGTTGGGAGCAGGTATTCAGCTTTTTCAGCCGTTAATATAATGATAGTTTCTTTGGGAGGTTCTTCAATTAATTTCAATAAAGAATCTGCCGAGGATTTTTTCATTAACTCCATCTGATAAAAAACTACCACTCGCTTCATTCCAGAGAGCGCTATCCGTGACATTCTGTTTTTTATGTCTCTTGACACAGCCATTGGGATGTTTCTGGAGGATGATGCTTTCAAAATTCTAAAAGGCTCTTCTCTTTTTTCCTGAAGATATTTGTTGGTGAAGTCCATCGCCTCGTTTTCGTTCTTGTGAGGCGGCAGGGCCAGAGCAAAACTAAGCCCCTCAAAATTCAGGGAAAAAATCTTCCGACAGTTTGAGCATTCCCGGCAGGGAAGTAAAATGCCGGTTGAGTCTGTCTCCTGTGGAGAATGACAGTTAAACAGGGCCGTCATGGAAACGGCAAAATAGAATTGACCATATCCTTCTTTCCCCAAAAGGAGATAAGTGCCGGCTAATTTATCTGACTTAAATGATTGAGAAATTATTTTCCAGGCCTGAGGCTGAAATTCTGAAATATCAAAATGCGTCAATTTTTATCCACTTTACCGGGTCAACAGCTTTGCTGCCTTCCCTTAGTTCAAATTTTATTATTCCGTTTTCTGCGACATTACCTAATCTGGCGCCGGTATAAACAAATTGGTCTTTTGTAACTTCAACCTTATCCAAACCGGCATAAGTAGTATAATAAACATTATCATGATTGATAATAACAAAGTTCCCATATCCTCTCAGAACCCCCAAATATGCAACTGTTCCGGCAGCCACAGCAGTAACCACTCTGCCGGGAGAACCTTTGATTGAAATTCCGGGATTAAATGAGGTCAGGAATGTTTTCTTGTCAACAAACTCTCCAAACGGAATAATTATTTTTCCCCGACAGGGTGCCCTGAGCTGCCCTTTAAGAGATGCAAAAATTGATTTCCCTTTGTCTTTCTTATGTTTTTCTTTTTTTGCCTGCTCTCTTTCCAGCCGCAATAAAATTGCTTCCATCTCTTTTGCCGCTTCCATCAGCATCAGCATCCTGTCAGATTCATTTAACTCTTCACGTTTAAGCTTACTTATTTTTTTCTCCTGTACCTTTTTCTTACTTCTTTCCAATGAGATGCTCGTTTCTGTTTTTCTCCGGATTTTTGAAACTTGAAACTTCTCTCCGCTTAAGTTTTTCAACTTTGTCTCTGTCTCACTTAAGAGCTCAGAAGCTATGTCAATATTTGCGGAATCAAATTGAAATAGAGCATTGAGATAAATTATCTGACGGGATAAAGTCATTTCGTAGTCCTGATCAAAAATGTATTTGTCGGGTGACTTATGGGTGGACATGTAAAACTGTCTGATATTTCCCAGATATCTTCTTTTTGTCCGGTCTAACATTTCAGAATTTTCATTCAAATTGTTTTCTTCGGTATTAATCTCGTTTTTTAGTTCTTTTAGTTTTTTCTTTAGTTTTCTGGTAATCACAATATCGCTTGAGATTTTTTGGTCATAATTTGAGATCGATTTTTGGATTTCGAATTGTTGCTGGATGAGGGAATCAAGTTTCTTTTCACTCTTTTGAACTTGAGACTGAATCGTTTTTAGGTCACTCTTCTGCTGAATAAAAACTTTTTTCTTCCCGGCAAAGACCGAGGAAGCAAGAAATATAAACGAGAATAAGAGATTTAGAAATAATAGTGTCCTGCTATTCATGCTGTTATCACCTTCTTTTCTTCCTGACCCCAAGGTATCCGCTGACAAATCCCAAGAAAGCAGCACTGAGGCAGAAGATTATTATCTCCTGGAACTCCGGAAATATGATGTCAACAATTTTGAACTGGATTTCACCTTTTCCATAATACAATAATGACCACCCGGCAATTGCCGAGATACCTCCAAATAAAATTCCCTCAAGCAAAAACGGAAAAGTTATGAAAAGCTCTCCGGCACCCAAAAGACGCATCTGCTTGAACCCAACCGCTCTGGTTCTGGCCATGAAGCGGATGTTGTTTGCCGAACTTACTAAAGCTGCAAGAAGAATCAAGAGCCCAAGACCCATTCCGGTTTTTTTGATAATTGCTTTTGTTGTTTCTGCTTTCACCAGCCACTGCCGGCTGAAGTTTATTGCGCCAACTCCTTCGACTTTCAAAAGAGATCTGTCTATTTTGTTTATTTCTTTACTGTTCAAGTATTCCGGCAGAAACTTTATCAAAAACGAACGTGGCAAAGGATTGTTATCTTCGTAACCGGCCAGCAAGTCTGTTCCTATCAACCGGCTTAATTCTTTTTTTGCATCAGCCCGGGAGACATAGCTTATCTGTCTGACTCCCTCAGTTTTGAAAACATTGCTCTCCAGATTGGCCATCAGTGAGTCCGGGTATTCTTCTAATACAAATATTTCCATTTGTAAATCCTTCAGAAGATTATTATAGAAATTTTCAGATGTCATTGCCGATATCCAGAAAATATCAAAAAGCAGAAAGATGAGTGTCAAAGATAAAAACGAACTAAATATTGTGCCCGGGTGGCGATAAATATTTCTAAACAATTCAACTATTAGGTGTATCAGTTTTGTCATTTTATCTTACCATTTTCCAACTGATAGAAACTTGAGCCGGGTATTTCGTATTGCGGTCTCTCGGAACTGAGAATAACCGTTGACCTTCCTGAGACAGCAGCTTTCTTGAGAAACTCAACTATTCTCAGGTAAGTATTTGCGTCCAGACCGGCGGCCGGTTCATCAATAATCAAAAGAGGCTGATTGGCTATGGAAGCTCTGGCAAACTGGACCATTGTATTTTCAACTCTTGTCAAAGAGTCTGGATATTCACCAGCCTGCTTTAAGAGAGAAAATTCGGTTAATATTTTCAACAGTTTTTCTTTGCGACCTGCTTTTCTCTCACCGTTTAAGATCAGTGGGAAAACGATATTCTCAGATACGGTATAATGGGGAATTAAAACAAACATTCCCCCAACTCCGCCAACTTGCTGTCTGACTTTTTTCAGCTCTTTCTTATTATTTTTTTTTCTTTTAACGATTTTATAGCCGCAGCAGGATTCTTGCTGTGGTAAATGTATGAACCGGCAACCAGAATATCTGCACCTGCTGAAGTTGCCAGCTTGGCTGTTTCGCTGTTAATACCGCCATCGACTTCTATCTCTACTTTTAGTTTTTTAGTGTCGATAAGTTCACGGAGCCCTCTTATTTTTGGCAGTACAGATTCTATGAACCTTTGACCGCCAAAGCCAGGGTTGACTGTCATTAGCAAGACCATGTCAACATCTTCCAGTACATTTTCAATTTCAGTTATTGGTGTAGGAGGATTCAGAACTATCGATGCTTTAACACTGTTATTTTTTATTTTATTAATGAGATTTTTTACTTCTATATTATTTATACCCAATAAAATTATCATATAATATATCTCCAATAAATTACCT
>JACZYS010000176.1 GCA_022570975.1 Candidatus Zixiibacteriota bacterium
AGAACTTAAATTAATCAGATTGCTCTTTTGTGAGAATTAATGTTTATCAATTTGTGGCCGGATTGTTATCAGAGGGAACCCAGTCTAAAGAAAAACGGTATTTCTTTTTGTAGCCTTCCGCCTTTTCCATCAAAATTGCATACTTGTTGTCAATTTCTTCCCGTTCATTAACCTGATTGACAACTTTCAGGTTGTTGCAGTACATCTGGTAAGCGGAATTGCGGAAATATTTTTGATTGCTGTCAATAAACTCAAGGAGAGCCAATAGTGAAGCGAAGTCTGAGTGGTCTTTATCCAGAGCATCAAAGGGAGCCTTGAAACGAATCCCCAGTTCGGGAATAGAAAAAGAAACAACGGCTGTTTTCTGAAACTCGTTTTCTTCCGGTAAAGATATTGAACCAAAATAACATTCCATGCCCCCTATAATGCAAAGCCTGTGCCTTCCATTAGGTTTTTTTAACCTGTTAATATTGAGTCAGTTACAACTTTTGATGGGATTTTATTGTGCAGACTGATTCATAAAATATGAGTAAGTAAGATATCAAGGAAGTAAAACTCTCAAGAAAATTGGTCATACATGCCTATGGCAAATCTGTCGGTCATTCCGGCAATATAGTCAGCGACAACAATTTCTTGTTTTTCATCATTCAACATTTTCCGGTAACGTTCGGGCATCAGAGAATTGTCTTTGCTTATTTCTCCAAAGAGTTTCTCAATTATTTCTTTTGCCCAATCTGTCATTGATACCATTTTACTATGCTTGTAGAGGTTTCTCTTCAAGAAAGATTTAAGCTGTTTTATACAGAGAGCTACCTCATCCGACTGAGTATAAATTCTCTCGTTTGATTTTCTGACATCGTTAAGGGATGAGATAGAAAGCTCATTCAGCTTTTTTGCCGTTTGTTTAATTAAATCAGTTACCACAAAATCAATAAGGAATCGAGCCAGATTATGACGCGCATACTGGTCTTTGTCATTAAGAATAACATTGGAACTGCTTTTGAGCGTGTTCCAGAAATCTGATTCTTTTATCTGCTTGAAATTTATAATGCCCGATGAAAGACCATCGTCTATGTCATGAGAGTTGTAAGTTATTTCATCAACAATATCAACCAGACTTGCTTCCATGGTCGGATTAAGATGCGGATCAAACTCTTCACTGACAATTCTGGCACCGGTGGCATGTTTTATAATTCCCTCCCTGACTTCAAAAGATAAGTTCAGACCCGGGTGGTCGGCATATCTTTCTTCCAAAATATCAATAACCCTCAGCGACTGGAGGTTGTGGTTAAATCCGCCAATTGCCCCTAGTAGTTCCGAGAGGACATCCTCACCAGAATGCCCAAATGGCGTATGACCCAAATCATGAGACAGAGCAATTGCCTCGGCCAAATCCTCATTTAAGCGAAGATTTCTGGCAATGGTTCGCGTAATTTGGGCAACTTCTATGGTGTGGGTTAGTCTGGTGCGGTAATGGTCTCTTTCATGTGGAATAAATACCTGGGTTTTATATTCCAGTCTCCTGAAAGCGGAAGAATGGATAATTCTATCCCGGTCTCTCTGGAAGGCCGTTCTGAGCGGGTGCTCGGCCTGATTATATTTTCTTCCCTTTGACTCCGAAGATAAGCAGGCGTATGTTGCCAGCTGTGCCTGTTCTTTTTCTTCAATCTCAGTTCTTGTCAAAAAACCTGAATTCATAATCACCCAAAGTTAATCATCTTTTCCAAGCGAGTAAATAAAAGAAATGCCGTGTGAAAGCCCCAGTATATTATGAAAAGATAAAAAGTAAATTATCTCCTGTTTTTTATACTTCATTTTAAGTCCGCCTCCATAAACCAAAGGAGCGGTTGAAACTTTAAGAGAAATTTTGGCCAGATCAGAAAGCCTGTTTTCCTGCATAACAGCAAAACGAGGTTTTTCAAATTCTTCCATGCGAACCGATGCCAGAAGGGTATGTCCCGGTTTTCCGGTGAGGTCGGCATAAATTGTGTAAGTTGGATTGTCTCCTATAGAACGGCCGTTATATTTTGGCGAATTAATATTATCAGCAGAAAAGGCAAGGGTCAGATAATTGAGCTTTCCCGAAAGGGAAAATCCGACAGCTTTAGAATTAATCCCTTCATATTTATAGCCAAAGTTGATGGATAATAATGAGAAGTAAGTGCCAAGTGATAAGTTCTTAAAAGTATATGCCACGGCAAGTTTTGAAATACGTTCAGAATAGAAACCGGAGTTTCCAAACTGGGAGATTCCTATAGCGTATGAAATCTTTTTTTTATTTACTAAAGCAGCAATAAAAATATTATCCAATTTTGAAAGTTGATATTCCCTGCTGTATCCGCTTTCGATTGAGAAACTATTTCTATTGTTAAAACCATTGAGAAAAGAGAGATTCTCCGATGGTGATAGTTCAGTTAATCCAAAACTTCCAACAGAGCCTTTGAAACCGGACGACTGAAAATCGAACCCTTCTGCATGCACAAAGAGCAGTAGCGACAGAAAATATATGTTTTTGAACTGTTTCATATTCATCTGGCAATCACGACCGTTTTTTTCTCAGAGAAAGAATTGCCGGCTTCAAAATAGATAATATAAATCCCAACCGGCAATAGCTTTCCTGAGTTGGCTTTTCCGTCCCAATTTATCATTGACGGAATATAGGCGCGTCTGTCATAAAATGTTTTTACTTCTCTTCCCTCCCGGTCATAAATCTTCACACTGTAATAATCTGCCGTCGGCGCATCTATTTTGATCTGTGCAAAATCTTCATAACCGTCGTTATCGGGTGAAAAGATTTCCGGAGAAACTGAGATTCTGATATCCGGTGCATTGAGTTTATATGTCACCTGATTTTTCTCACCCGGAGAGCCGCCTTGATACTGTGACTGCCCCCAGCTCTGGTTTTCAAGACTTTCGCCTCTGCTCCAGGTGTAATTGGAGTCAAGAGTAAAAAGATATTCAAACCCGTCAGCTTCAAGCGAATAATTATCAAGCAGTCTTATGGTGTCATTGCTGTTTTTCAAGTTATCCCAACTATTTGGCTGTATTATTTTTGTCTGGAGATTTCCGTAGTAGTTTACAAATGATATAGAATCTTCCACTAACAACAAGTAATCACCGGGGGAAATCAAAAAGGATAAAGTTGTAATCAGTTTAATATTATTACCAATTTTCAACCCCCAGTCTTTTATATCTATTGGGGCGCTGTAAATGTTTTTTATTTCAACCCACTCGGTAAGCAAGTTAGCGGTCGGGTTTGGAAGGATTTCGTTTAAAATTAACGGTGGAAAATCTATTCCGGGGGCTGTGAATAGATAGATATTATTTTCCACCCGGGCATCATCGCCAAGTTTAGCTTCAAGTTGCTGATATAGTGAATCAAAAGAAAACTCTACCGTATATATGTAATTGTCACCGGGTAAGATCTCCGGCAAGATAACGGACAGAAGTGTATCGCCAAAAGATGCGTCAATCAACACAAACGAGCGAAAAAATACAGTAGTGGGTGATAATGAACCGATTTCTATAACCAGTTTTGTAATTCCGTTTTCTAATACCACTGCAATAGAATCAATAGTAAGGTCACCGGAAACTTGAGTCCGGGAATTCACTTTCCCCGGCGATGATCCTCTGCCGTCAACAGACTCAAGTATCAGTTGCGAGTCAGGAAAGACCCGCTCCCAGCTAATACCGTCTCCAGATGCTGCTGTCCAGTCAAATTGAGAAATTAAAATACTATTGCTGTCAGACAGCTTAACAGTTCCGTTTGAATTGATTAATGAAAATAATGCTACAATTGGTTCATCATAATATGTCTCAATCAATGTATCCCCCCAAACTTGAGAGTTGTTTCCCCAATAAGACTCAAACGAATTTGTACCATAAAGTTTTCTACAGATTATAATGTATGAGTCCTGCTGAATGCTGTCTGATAGTGAGAAGTAAATTGTGTCAGTACCGGAAACAAGAAAGTATCCGTTTAAGATTTCTGTAAAATTAAAACTATTATATAACTCTATCCATTCAAGAGATGTTGCACTGCCGGGTTCGTTTGAGAGAATTTCGTTGATTATTATCTCTGAACTGATTTTGTGAGGTAAAGCAATAGACAGAAGGGTGCATATGACTGCGATTTTGATTTTTCTGCTTTTAACAATCATATTAACACCTTGAGAGTAAAAGAGACGGTGAATTCATCCTGGATGGTTCGTTTTCTGTTGTAACTATAACCAAATTTTGTTGTCGTCTCCAGCCGGTCAAACAATCTTATATGCTCCTGAAAATAAGCGTAGAAATAATCTATCTTCTTTGAATCCAAATTATATTCCCCCAGATTAGCCCAGATTTTAATTTTGTTAGCCTAAGAAATATTTTTCCTTGCTTGCGCAAAAATTATCAGGTAATCAGAATTGCCTGACTCTTTTTTATACCCGGTATATATCCTGAGGTAACTTTTCTCATCTTTAAAACGAAACTCAAGTCGGATCTTTTGAGTTATTGATTCATCCCTACTTGTAAGTCTGTTTCTTATTTTTCTCTTATGCAGAAAATCCAGTTTGAGAGATGATTTATTGTTAAGTTTCCTGCTGACTGCCGAAAGGAATTCAATATTTGAGGAATCTGTGTTTTTTATCGAATATAGAATAGAATGCCCGGTCGAAAGTTTTTCGCTCAGATACGATGAGCTTTTCAGGAGGAATCCGTATTGATTATTCCTCCGACTTGAAAAAGAATAATTGATTGAATCAATAGATATCTGAGAGGTCACTTTACCTGACTTGCTTCCGGAACTTAAATCCAGAAAATCTTCACCGTAGAACCATGCCGAAAGTCTGAAACTGCTTTCGTTTATTGTGAACTTGTTTTCTGTTACAACAGCTTGAGCACTTCTTATACCTGATTGCCTTGTTAACTCAAATCTACTGTATCCGTTCTTGAAAGTGAAATCTTTGTATAGAGCTGTTTTGAAATCTTTCTGGCTCATGTTTGACTCTCTGTTTCTTATTTTAGTCAGCGAAACTATAAGTGCCGGGAAAGACTTATGTTTTTTGAATCGGAATTCTGACAACAATTTTATGAAATCAAAATTGTCATCTCTGTTTCTGCTGAGTTGGATTATTGCCTTTGCGTCTGAGTTTCCTGCTGCTACAAAAATACCGTTTTCACCTCCGTAGTCAGGAAATGAAAAAGATTCCCGGTCAATCTCATCAGAATAATTTAAAAGTTTCCCTCTA
>JACZYS010000177.1 GCA_022570975.1 Candidatus Zixiibacteriota bacterium
GGCACCCACCCGGTCCCATTTTTCTTGAAGACAAAGTTCAAAGACAAAATTTGAAAGATAGGTTAATTGAATTTGAAAGGACATTCATCACCGATGTATTCAAGGACAACTCTTACAACGTGGCAAAAACCGCACGGGAACTTGGGATTGAACGTTCCCATCTTTACAAGAAAATTAAGAAACTGAAAATCAAAATAGAAGAATCTCAGAAATAGGAATTTTTCCGATTCTTTATATTGACTAATCACAAACATTAAATTTGTTTTATATTTGACGACTTTTGGGTCGTATATTTTGAAAAAAATTCGGCTATGGCTGTAACCATAGGAAACAAGAGGTTAGTCAATGCAGTTTAAATCAGTTTTCATTTCCATATTCTTTTCCGTAGCATTAATTATTGCAGCTTTGATATTGAACAGTAACAGGCCACACCATGAATCAGCCCAGCCCAGCGCAGATTTTGTAAGAGCCAGCGGTAAATGTGCTGAGTGCCACCGAAGAGAAACGGCAGCAGTTGTGGTTGCATTTGAACTAAGTTCTCACGCGGGAGCCGGTATCAATTGTCTTGACTGTCACTCTCCACAAGATGGCCAGGAGAGGGTAGAACACAGAGGATTCACAATCACAACCGATGTTACCTCAAAAAATTGCCTTCAATGCCACACTACCGAATATCAGCAATTTCTTCGGAGCCGACATGCCGCCCCGGCTTATGCAGCCGTACTGGGTGCTGAGCCTTTTACTAAAGAGCAGATTGAAGCGGGAGAAAAATATCATCCCAATGCTGTTGACCGCCCTGCAAATGCTCTGGCAAAACTGGAAGGCTCGGCTGCTACTGCAACAGGTTGTATCAGCTGTCATGCAATTGGAAAACCAAACGATGACGGCTCAATTGGCAACTGCACCGAATGCCATTCCCGGCACTTTTCGTCTGTAAAACTTGCTCGCGAACCAAGCACCTGCGGACAGTGCCATATGGGTCCTGACCACGCCCAGCTTGAGATTTATAATGAATCCAAGCATGGTGCCATGTTCAACGCTTTTAAAGAAATTATGAATATGAATGCCTCTCCAAAAGAGCTTACGGTTAGAGATATGCCTATCCCCACCTGTGCCACCTGTCATATGAGTGGTTTGGAAGGGATGAAGGTTACCCACAATGTTACCGAAAGGCTTTCGTATTGGTTGTTTGCAGCCGTCTCAGAAAAAAGACCCGGCTATGATCAGGGGAAAGCGGAGATGCAGGAGGTCTGCCTGAAGTGCCACACTACAAATCATGTTAACAAATTTTATGAAGAAGCAGAGGCCGTTTTGGTTGCTACCAACAAGACCGTTAAGGAAGCTCAGGATTTGGTTAAGGACTTGCGCAGGGATGGTTACCTTACCGAAGAGCCGTTTGATGAACCGATTGAATTTTTGGCTTTTGATTTGTGGCATTATTTTGGGAGAACTGCAAAACATGGTGCTTTTATGGGCGGTGCCGATTTTGTGCAATGGCACGGCAACTATCAGTTGCTGGCAAAACTGACTGAGATGAAAGAAATGGCCAGAGAGATTAGAAAGCATCAATAATGATTTTGAAGAAAATACTTGATGATTATTTTCTGCTTCTGGAATGGTTTGTTTTTCTAAATTTATCTTTTTTGACTTTCGATGTTTACCTGGCCCACCTGGCTTCACTTTTTCATCATCCCGGAGAATACATACCAATTCTTTTTTCTCTGATATCATCAATCCTGTTAATTTTTATTCTTCTTTTTAAGTCTGACAGACTAAAAGAGGGTGGTGTTAAAACTATTGGTTATTTAATTGGGTGGGGATCGGTCATAACCGGAGTGTTGGGAATGGTTTTTCATCTTATGAGTCATTTTTTCAGTGAGGTTACAATCAAGAGTCTTGTATATACGGCCCCTTTTGTGGCACCACTGTCTTATACCGGATTGGGACTTCTGCTTATTCTTAACAGAAAAGTTGACCAGAAAACTAAAGAATGGGCTTACTGGGTAATCTTTTTCTCACTGGGAGGATTTGTAGGAAATTTTATTCTGGCTCTGGCCGACCACGCCCAAAACGGATTTTTTAATATTCTGGAATGGATTCCGGTCTTTGGTTCGGCTCTGGCTGTTGGTGCACTTCTGACAATTTTTATCACTCAACCAACAAGAGAACACTTTAAATTTTGCTATTATGTTTTGGCTCTTCAAGTCTTAATAGGAATTGCCGGATTTGTTCTTCATTCCCAGGTCAATTTGGAAGGTCTCTCCCCAAGTTTTTTTGACAATTTCATTTACGGTGCGCCGATATTTGCTCCTTTGCTTCTGCCAAATCTGGCTATCCTTGCCTTTATCGGTTTAAGGGATTTAGAGAAAAAAATCAGCTCTTGATTTAGCCTGAAGCCTGAGTTATATAGGCGGCATGAAAAAAATCTTAGTTACCGGTGCTGTAGGACAGATTGGCTCAGAGTTGACAGTTGCCCTCAGAAAAAAGTACGGCGATGATAAAGTCATAGCCACCGATATCCGAATGCCCTCAGATATTGAGCTGAGAAATTCAGGACCATTTGAAATTTTGGACTGCCTTGACTCTCATCATATTACCAGAGTAATGCAGATTCATAAAGTTGATAGAATTTATCACATGGCTGCAATATTATCGGCCGTAGGCGAGTCCAAACCAAACCAGGCCTGGCAATTAAATGTTAACGGACTTTATAATATTTTAGAAGCGGCCAGACAGTACCAATGCTCGCTCTTCTTTCCCAGTTCTATTGGAGCTTTTGGACCTGCCACTCCAAAAGTGAACACGCCTCAGGACACTATTCAGAGACCGGAGACTATGTATGGTGTTACAAAAGTTGCCGGAGAATTGCTCTGTGATTACTATCATAAACGGTTCAATCTGGACAGTCGTGGACTCAGGCTTCCGGGATTGATTTCTTATGCAACCGAGCCGGGAGGCGGGACAACAGACTACGCCGTAGAAATTTTTTATGAAGCAATAAAACATAAACAGTACACCTGTTACTTAAGAGATGATTGCTCGCTTGACATGATGTATATGCCCGATGCCATAAGAGCGATGATAGAACTGATGGAGGCCGAATCATCCAAACTAATTCACCGTAACGCTTTTAATATTACAGCGATGAATTTTACTCCTTCCACTTTATCAGAATCAATTAAAAAAGTCATTCCGGAATTTGAAATATCCTTTAACATTGACCCTGCCCGGCAGAAAATAGCTGATTCCTGGCCGGATTCGATTGATGATTCATCGGCACGGAATGAATGGGGCTGGAAACCCAAATATGATTTGGATGCCATGACCAATGATATGATTGCAAAGTTAAAGGGAAAAATGTCCCTTCCTGAGCAGCAAAAATCAAGATGAAATAAAGAAAAGATATGCCCCTTAATAATTTTGTGAAGAACCTCCAATCAGAAGTTGAAAGCCTCCGTGCCAGCGGAACGGCCAAAGGAATAGAGCAGGTTGTTGTAAAAGTTATTAAAGCAAATGAACAAAGAGGCCCCCGGTTTCTGCTTGAAGGAAACGGTGATAAAGAGTTCTTGAGAATGAATTCAAATTCTTATCTGGGACTTTCTTTAAATGAAGAAGTATTGAAAGCTGAGGAAGCAGGTGCCCTTGCTTTTGGCGCCGGTCCCGGGGCGGTAAGATTTATTAGCGGCAGTTACGCAATTCATAATGAGTTGGAAAGAAAACTGTCAGATTTTCATAATCGGGAAGCATGCATGATTACAAGTTCGGCTTATATTTCAGTTATGGGAGTTATTTCATCGCTGACAACACCTGAAACGGTTATCATTAGTGATGAGTTGAATCATAACTGTATTATCAACGCTATGAAACTGGCCCGCCCGAAAGCAAAAAAGATATTTGACCATCTTGATTTGGAAGGTCTTGAAAAATTAATTGAAAATTCCCGGGGAATCTGCGAAAACATAATTGTCATTACAGACGGTGTCTTCAGTATGAGAGGTGATTATGCTCCGCTTGATAAGATTGCTGAGATTTGCAGGAAACACAATGATAAATTTCCAAGAGATATAATATTAATTGTGGATGACTCCCACGGAGTTGGTGCTCTTGGGAAAACCGGAAGAGGTACGGAAGAATTAACAGGGGCAGATGGTGTCGACATTTTGATTGGCACTTTAGGTAAAGCCTTTGGGGTCAACGGCGGATATATTGTCACTAACAGAGCGGTGATTGATTATCTTCGAGAAAAAAATTCTTTTTACATTTACACAAACCCTGTCACTCCATCGGAAGCCGCCGCCGCCTGCAAATCTATTGACCTGGTTAATAGTGATTACGGAGTCGGATTGCTTGCCCACTTAAGGAAAATGACAGAAAAATTTGAGTCCGGTCTCATTTCAGCCGGCTTTGAGACAATTTCAAGTGCGCATCCGGTAGTGCCTCTTCTAGTAAGAGATACCAATAGGACAACCAAGCTGGTGAAACACCTTTTTGAAAACGGAATCCTTGCAACCGGGTTAAACTATCCGGTTGTTCCAAAAGGGGATGAGTTGATTCGTTTTCAAGTCTCTGCCGAACATAAAGAGTATGATATTGGTTATGCCAGAGCTGCCATCCGGCAACTGACCAATCGAAATATCAAAAAACTGCTTCGCCAGGCACTGGACAACCTGCTGGAAGACCATCAGGTCTACAGGCTGGAGATTGAAGGGCAACCCTACTTTACCCATCCCGATACCCTGTCCGAATTACCACTGCGACTGGGTCGACGCCTGGTTCATATCCTGTCGCCTTTTGACAACCTGACGATCAACAGACGCCGGATGCTCGAACTGTTTCATTTTGACTATCAGCTGGAATGTTACGTGCCGGCGCCAAAACGCCGCTATGGCTATTTTTGCCTGCCGCTCCTCTACGGTGATACGCTTGTTGGCAGATTGGATGCAAAGGCGCAACGCAAAATTAACCATCTTGAAGTCAGGAATCTCGTGCTGGAAGACAAGGTGAAAATCAATGACGATCTGATAGCCGCCCTGAAACAGGGTCTGCTGCGCTTCGCGCAAGGCAATGAATGTAAATCCATATCGGTGCTTAAGACGACACCGGGGAGTTTAAAGAAGATCCTGACCCGGGAACTGGCATGTTAAAAAATCCCGTTAT
>JACZYS010000178.1 GCA_022570975.1 Candidatus Zixiibacteriota bacterium
GCTTTAGCCGTTAGTTGATATAACTCTTCATAAGATATTATTTGGCTCGGCTCGTTTTCCTTTTTGTGAATTATTGCCGGTTTAGTATCTTTAAATTTGAGCAGGTTTTCAGCAAAATTCAGTTTTGCCCCCTCAAACCAAACCGAGTCAAACATTTTTTGTCCGGATAAAATAGAATTTGCAGTTTTTGATAATATCAGTTTCGAGTAATCGGCAATAGTTTTCCAGAATTGGGCAGGTTCATTTATTGACCATTGATAAACTGAGCTGTAATTTTTGAAATCTAAATCTTTTGTTTCCCGGAGAAATTTGAAATACTTGCTGAAATTGCTGTTGGCGATTGATTGTTGGCTCGGTCTCCAGACAGGCTTGCTCATAATTATTGATAAAGTCTTTCGGCCAATAAAAGGGCCATCCAGGCCAGGGTAAGGTTGTTGTTGTCCAGCGCAACCGAGGCTGTTTCTTCGAGCATGAAAACAGCCTTCTTGTCTTTTTGAACAACCAGTTGATAAGCTGATGCTAACATTTCGATTGGATTTTTGTCTGCTTTAAACCGGCTATATTTTTCCTTCACAAATGTCTGCTTCTCAATAGATGTCTCAAACTGCTTGAGTTCAGCTTCGGTCGGAATTGACTCAGAATTGCCTAACTGTCCCAGATTGTTTGCCGTCAAAATTTTGGAGTTGCAGATAAATTCCGGCAGGGCATCATAACCGATACCTTTTTTGGTAATCGGTTTTTCCACTTCAAAAATAGCATTTCCATTGGCGCGGGTATAGTAGTTGGCCGAGTTTCTGCCGACCAAGTCAATCATGTCCGGCCTTATAATACCGTTATCGATTATATCTTCTGAAATATGAAATTTAACAATTTCACAAATTGCCAGATTTCCGCTTCCTCTGTCATGTCCCAGATTGATAATCTGGTTCAGCCTGCATTCCATTTGAAAAGGGGAGTCGGCTACCCGGTCCGGTTTCACTATATCAGATGCAAGCGGTTTTAGCCCGGACTTAATAAATTCGTCCACACCGGCCTCATATTCTGTCGAGGCCAGATTTACCTGTTGCACCATAGAGTAGGTGACGGCATTGACAACACACTCTTTTGTCTCTTTGAGATTTTCATAAGTATGCTTGGTGCTGCCGTCCCTTATTCTCCGGGCCGGTGAAAAAGCAATGGTCGGCGGATTTACTCCAAAGGCATTAAAAAATGAAAAGGGGGAGAGGTTTCTCTTGCCATCGGCGGAGAGGGTAGATACAAGTGCAATTGGCCTGGGAGCGACTCCGCCCAATATGTACTGCTGTACTTGTTGGGTAGAAATATCTTTTGGCTCAAATTCAATCATTGATAATGAGCGTAAGTAACACTTTCTGTTTAAACTGTTTCTGCAATTTTCTTTTTGGCCAAAATTGATCTTTTGGTTTCAGAAAGCTTTATCTGGTTGGAGAGCTTGCCTAAACGGTCAATTTCAAGTTCAATATTGTCAGAGTCTTTCAACCAGATCGGGTTAAATTCTTCGCCGCTCGCTTTGGCTTCCAAGGCAGCGGTGCCGTTTAACTCCAGGTAGCATCCGGTTCCGACTGTCCCGGAACCGATAACATCGCCGGGGAAAATTTCTACTCCATATGATACTCTTTCAATTATTTCTCCAAAAGTCCAGTTCATGTCCTTAAAATTACCGCTCGAAATCTGTTTGCCATTGTGGAAGGCTTTCATACTGAGGTCATATTTGTTTCCAAATTCAGTTTCAATTTTGCATTCTTCCAGTTCATCAGATGTTACCAGCCAGGGGCCTATGGTAGTTGAAAAATCTTTTCCCTTAGCCGGGCCCAAATTCAGCTTCATCTCTTCCATTTGCAACACCCTCGCCGAGAGGTCATTCATGATTGTGAATCCGGCGATATATTCATCGGCATCTTTGGCCTCGATATTTTTTCCATGCTTTCCAATTATAATTGCCGCTTCCAGTTCAAAATCCAGTTTTTCCATATGGTCAGCCTCTACTTCAACAATGCCACCGCCAGAAATAGCGTTATGATTGGTGAAATAAAAAACAGGATACTGATCAAACTCCGGAATCATATCAACTCCCCGGTTGCGGCGGGCCGTAGCCACGTGCTGGCGAAAAGCATAAGCATCCCGGCAAGAAGGAGGATTTGGAATTGGAGCGACAAGAACCGGGTCTGCTACAGAAATGAATTTGTCGGTCTCAGTTGAAATTGAATGGACCACAGTTCTGGCTGTGTTCATGAAATCTGAGCCGCCTATTAAGAAGTCCAGCATATTATCCGGCAGGGCCATTGAACAGGCAGATGCGGAACTTGAGAGATTGTAAACTTTATCATCTATTAGAATTCCAAGGCTGACTTGGCCGTTATTTTTATAAGACACCAGTTTCATTTATTGTTTCCTTGTCGTTTTTTTTCATAATTTCGGGATATATTTCTTCAATTACTTGCAGGGCAAAATCTGTTTCTTCTTTGGTTCCGCTGTTAATTCTGATTCCGTTGGGCACTCCAAATGCAGCCACATGGCGCACTATCAATCCTTTGTTTAAGCAGGCCTCAAAAAATTTGACTGCTGTCTCTTCTGATTCCAAAACAAGCATGACAAAATTACCAAAAGGCTTTACATACTCAATTTCCATTTCTTCAAAAAAAGCAATCATCTTGTTGATTTCTTTCCGGTTGAGCTTCACAGTGGCCTCTCTAAATTCTTTGTCATCTAAAGCTGCTATAGCAGCTTCCTGAGATAGAATATTGGGCTCAAAAGGGAGTCGGATTTTCTTTAGGGTGCTTATCAGCCGCTGTGGGCCAACAGCAAATCCGACTCTCATTCCTCCCAGACCATATATTTTTGAAAGGGTCCGGGTGACAACCATATTGTCAAAGTTGTATCTGAGGCCGTCGGGGTAATCGGCAAATTCCTCGGCATAAGCATAATAGGCCTCATCCAAAATCACCAGAATATCATCCGGTACAAATTCCATGAAACTTTCAAACTCATTGATTGTTATCATGGAGCCGGTGGGGTTATTGGGATTGGCCAGGTATATCATTTTTGTCTTGTCGGTGATAGCCTCTTTAATGGCTTCCAGATCATAGCCGTAGTTTTTCATTGGCACAGTCTTCAAAGTCCGCCCCAGCTTCCTGACATTTACAAAAATACCAATGAACGTCCCCGCAGATGTCAACAGTTCATCCCCCTGAACTGAGAAAGCGTTGATGATATCAGCCAAAAGAGAATCAGTTCCATGGCCAAAAATGATATGTTCCGGTTGAATTTTCAGTTTTGTAGAAAATGCAACCGTCATTTTGTGGTTGAGCGGATCGGTATAGCGGTGGATTTCATTCAGCGAATTTGAAATTACTTCGGCCGCTTTTGGCGAAGGGCCAAGCGGATTTTCATTGGAGGCCAGTTTGACAATCTTATCAAGATTTTTTTCCCGGCGAAGTTCATCAATCGGTTTACCGGCTCGATAAGGCTTTAAGTTTTCAACATGTTTGGGGATTTTAACCATATCAAGTTTATTTTACTCCAGCCATGATTGAGCGTAATCTTTATCAAGGGTCTCTTTGACATTTAAAGTTGGTCTCAGCGGTGCATATGTATCAATCATGACGGCGTATTCATTGGTCTCTTTGGCACCGACCGATTCTTCCGTTTTTCCCGGCTGGGGTCCATGGGGCATTCCTCCCGGGTGGAGAGTGATTGAACCTTCCCTAACTCCTTTTCTTGACATGAAATCGCCTTCGACATAGTAAAGGACTTCATCGGAGTCAATATTGGAGTGGAAATACGGGGTCGGGATAGCGCCGGGATAAAAATCAAAGGGACGTGGGACAAAATTGCAAAGGATAAAGTGCTGTGTCCTAAAACAGAGATGCACCGGAGGCGGCAGATGGATTCTTCCAACCTTGGGATGATAATTCTTAATGTTGAGCACATAGGGATAAAGATATCCGTCCCAACCGACAACACCAAAGGGATGATGGGGAACAATATGTTCAAAAAATTTCTTGCCTGCTTTGACAATTACCCGGAAATCCCCCTTTTCATCCGACGGTTCAAGATATTCAGGTATTTTGAAATCCCTTTCAGAATAGGGAGCATGCTCGGTCATTTGTCCGTAATCATTTCTATAATGAGTCGGCAGTTCAAAGGAAGTATCAGACTCAACAATCATCAGTTTGTTATGAGCCTTGTAATCATCAAATTTAAACTGATAGGTAGTGGCCCGGGGAATAATAAACTGGTCGCCCTCTTCAAAAACTATCTTGCCAAAATCACTGAAGAAAGTACCGGTTCCCCTGTGAACAAAAACATACTCGGCAGCATAGGCATTGCGGAAGAAGTCATCGGTGTCTTCCGTTACCCTTGCTGTTCCAATCGTACAATGGGGGTTGGTCAAGAACTCTGAACGGGCAGATATAAAATTCCCGGTCTTTTTTAATTCATCGGTAAAGCAGTGGTAGTATAAAACAGGAGCCTCCGGCCAGTCAACTTTTGACTCACTGTTTAACTCTCTAACCTTTTTTACAGCGGTAGGCAAGTTATAGTGATACTTGTTAGAATACACGCCGGAAAAGCCTTTACTTGAGACCAGCTCTTCCCGGTACAGTGATTTACCATCTTTCTTAAAGAAAGTGGTATGCTTAACTTTTGGCATCTCTCCAAGCTTATGATAAAATGGCATAATAAAACCTCACTTATAAAACTATATAATTAATCTCACCTCAGTCAATTTAACAGGGAGGGAGAATCTCTTCCGGTTTGTGGCCTAAATTTCCGCGAAGTTTCTGGTCCAGCTCAATTGACTCAAATAGGGCCTGGAAATTTCCCTTTCCAAATCCCTGTGAGTTGCCTCTTCTCTGGATAAACTCAAAAAAGAAAGTAGGCCGGTCACCTATTGGTCTGGTGAAAAGTTGAAGCAGATAACCGTCTTCTTCACGGTCGCATAAAATCCGGTGTTCCTGAAGGTCATCAATATTTTCTTCGATATCTAAATCGGTGCGTTTCCTTAATCCGTCATAATATGTGTCCGGGATCTGAAGAAACTCAACCCCGTTTTTTCTGAGTGAAGAAATAGTGTGAACGATATCTTCACAAAATATGGCAATATGCTGGACACCGGAACCTCTGTACTGTTCGAGATAT
>JACZYS010000179.1:0-1081 GCA_022570975.1 Candidatus Zixiibacteriota bacterium
ATACGTTAGGGATGACAAGTTTCTTTTCCGGGCCTGATTCTATTCTATGCGGCTCACAAGATGTTATACAAGCATATGTTCAGAATAAAGCTGTTCTGGATACCTTTCATTATGACGTGGTCAAGTTGGGGGGAGATATTTGGAAAGTGCTCACTCGGCGGTTTCACTTCCCCTTTGAGTTTTGCATCTCTTATGACGTATGGGTTGTCTCCTTCAAAAGGAAGTTTGCCACACATCATGTAATAAAAAGTCACTCCGGCGGCATAAATATCAACCAGTGCGACATTGGAAATATCGGATGAACTAAACTGTTCCGGTGCCATGTATGCAGGGGTTCCAAAAGCAGAGCCGGCTTGAGTGAGGTTGGGGTCTTTCTGACCTTTGGCGATACCAAAATCAATCACCCTGACTCGGTTGGCATCGTCAAGCATGATGTTGCTTGGTTTAATATCCCGGTGGTAAATTTTTTTTCGGTGCGATGTTTCCAGAGTGTCCAAAACTCTGGTGATAATTCTTACTGATTCAGAAATTGATACTTTACCGTTATCGGTTATTAAGTCTGAAATAGTTGGACCATCAATATGCTCCATGGCAATAAACGGCTGACCGTCAAACTCGCCGACTTCAAAAACAGTAATAATATTGGGATGATTCAAGCCAGCAGCAGCTCTGGCTTCTCTTAAAAAACGAGCTTCATGAGTGGAATCTTTTGAAGCGTCTGCTTTGTATTCCAAAGGGAGGAGTTTTAAAGCTACTTTCCGCTCCAGCTTGGTGTCGTCGGCGAGATACACGGTGGCCATGCCGCCCACACCGAGCCGTTTTAAAATTGTATAATGACCAAAAGACTTATTTTCCATATATCAACCTTTACCTGTGCAATAATTTAGTGAGAAAGAGTTTCAATAGCAAAGTTTATTGCTTAAGAATTTCAATTTCAACCGGTCCGTTAACTTTGACCATGCAGGCCAAACGGCATTCTTTTGGGTCAAGATCACAAATATCTTCAATCGCTTCAGTCTCATCATCCCCAATCGGGCTGAGATTTTCGTGTCCGGAGATAATTTTTATCGGGTCACTGCCG
>JACZYS010000179.1:1091-5049 GCA_022570975.1 Candidatus Zixiibacteriota bacterium
CACGCACCGACTTCACCTTGACCGGTGCGTCCGGCGTGGCATTCGGCGGTGATGTCCAGTCCGTTGGCTTCGGCAACCTCACATATAGTTTGCCCCGGATTAACAATGAACCGTTTACCATTATTCTTAAAGGTTACGGCAGGTTCTGTGCCACCGCCTTCACGAGGAACCGGCTGTGGCTTTTCTACTGGAGTTTCAGGAACAGGAGGTACCGTTTCAATTTTTATTGATGGAGGAGTTAATACAATATGTCCGGTGGTTAGTACCGCATCCTGCCTCAATGTCAGACAGAAAAGCTGTTGTCCGGCTCTGAAAAATGTCCCATGATCAATATTGATAGAATCCTGAATCCTGAGGTAGGTGCCGTTGACACTGATTAAGTCTTTCAATATTACTTTGCCCTCTTTTATGGAAAGAGTCAAATGTCTTCTGGAGAGAGTCATATCTTTTGCGTCCAAAGTGACATCGGGAGCATCACGGCCTAAAACAATCGTCTTCTCTGTTATGGGATATCTGTTTTGCTCTGCTCCGGTATGGTCATAATGGATGATTAAGGGAGATGGTCCAGAGGAGTCGAGCATAAGGAACTGTCTGCCAGTTTTGATCAAATCACCGTTGGTCAGCTCCATTGGTTTGCCTTCTTCTGCTTTTAAGAAAAGACCATTGGCACTTCCGTCATCTCTTAAGAGATAACCACTTGCCGAGTGAGTAATGGAGGCGTGTTTTTCTGAGAGAATAGTGTCATCGGGAAAATTGATATCACAATCTGCTCGACCAATTGTTGTAACTCCGTTTTCGTTTAAGGCGTATTCGTTTTCTTCGACATTACCGGGCAAAATTCTTATCAGCCAGGCATGACCGGCTTCTGTTTGACGCTCTTTTTCCACACTTGCAGCCGGTGGGCCTTCGGTCTCAATAGCAACCGTTACCATTCCTTCCGGTGCCATCGGCTTTGCAGCTTCCACATTTTCAGCATCGTCTAAACTGATTTCCGTATCAGGTTTTCCGGCTAATCTTTGTTCAATAACTTTGGAGACATAGACACCGTCTCTCATAGCTGACTTAATATTTCCCCGGTGCTTTATCTCCGTATATGTGGTCGGGTCAGCATTAAAATCATCGGTTTCAAAATATGCCTGGCTTAAGATATCACCAACCATGTAGACATTTTGCAGTTCTGTCTGGAGCTGTTTGTTGACCAGCATTCTTTTTTTATTTTTGGGACCGCCGGTTCTTATTGAAATCCCGATCGAACTCAAGAGACCTTCAGGAATATCCTGACCGATGCAGGCGATACAGCATTCTTTTGGAAATTCAATATGAGCTGTTTCGTTTGGTTTGCCTTCAATACTCTTTCTGTCAACTCTTATTGACAGGTATTCCATTCTATCTTCGGCCGTTACAACCGCCGCTGCATCAGAGTTTGGGTAATAACGAATATTTCCATTATTCATATGAGCATCAAAATAAGCCTCGGCCAACGCTTTTGAAACTCTTGGTAAGGTTGTTCCCCGGTAAGACCAGCAGACCTCGCAGTTATCATTCGCTTTTTTCTTAGCGTGTGAAATAGATATGACCGCTTCTGCTGCCGAGGTGCCTCCTCCAATAACACAGGTCGGACTCCCTACATATGCTTCCGCCTCGTTCAAGCGATAGGCAATTCCATCGGTATTACCAGGAATGTCAAATCGTCTGGGGACACCGGTTCCGATTGACAAAATAACATGTTTGGCCAGAAATATTTGGTCGGCGTTAATGTTGTAATTCCAGCTTTTGATTTCCCAGATAGAATCTTCTCTTTTATTCAGTCCGGTCAATTCCACACCGGTCATGGCTGGAATTGAGAATTGGTGATAATATTCTTTCCATTTCAAATATATGTCATCTTTGTCAATAGGACCAAAATGTAAGGCGTTTACTTTGTCACCGGCAGCCGGGAATTTCATCTTGTCACCGCCGCCAAAATCAGGAAGGATTAGTTTGTCTTTTGGGTAGTCCCTGATTCTTTTCATAATATCATCAAAATCAATCACTAAAATAGAGAGACCAATCTCTTTGGCATGGAAGGCCGCGGCGGTACCTCCGGGGCCACCGCCGACAATTAAAACATCAAGAATTTCCGGCAGGGTCACCGGCTCTTTTAGTATAAGAGATCCGTCTGATGTAATTTTTAGGCTGTCTGTCATTTTTTTATTCCTTAATTATCTTTACAATAACATCACCGAGTTTAATTTCGCTTGAAGTTGTGATGCTGATTTTGGATGAAATCTGTTTACTATCTATAAAGGTATGGTTTCTGCTTCCGTTATCTTCTATTGACAGGCCATCGGGTGATAAAGTAATAATTGCATGCACTCTTGAGATTGATTTGTCCTGAATGGCAATATCTGATTCAACTGTCCGGCCAATTTTATTTGTGCCTTTGCTGATTAAGAATCTCTTGCCCAGCGATTCTATAACCAGGTAATATTTTTCAGCAACAGGTATTTTGTCCTGAGGCATGGCAACTGTTGCTTCATCGCTTGAAGGGGGCGATTGTTGATTTTGCCCGATATTTGGAAGTGGTGCATCAGCCTGATCAGCCATGACCGTTTTTTGTTCTTCAGGGGACTGAGCCGGCTTAACCGGGTCTGCCGGTTTGGTTGGTGGATCTTTTTTAGCCAGTGCTCCGGGGAGTCCTCCCGGTTGTTCAAACTGAGTCTTTTCCATATCACTTTCAGCCGGTTGTTCGGGCGGTTTCTTTTTGGCCAATGCCCCGGGAAGACCACCCGGTTGTTCAAACAGAGTTTTTTCCATGTCGCTTTCAGCCGGTTTTTCCGGCGGTTTCTTTTTGCCCAAATCTCCGGGAAGACCCTGAGGCAAAGAAGAGCCAAAATCGGCAAGCATAGTTTTTTCCGCTTCCTTTTGCCCGGGCTCAGGCGTTGAGACAGGAGCTGGCTCAGTTTTCTTCCCGGGCACTTCCTTTGGAAGAGAGCCGCTAACCTGAAAGATGAAATCAAATTTTCCGGCGAAAGTTATGATATGTAACTTATCAAGTTTTTCAATATTGCGGACGGTAATGCCGTCAACTTTGGTACCGTTGCTGGAGTTTAAATCTTCGATAAAATAAGATTTCTCATCGTCGTCAAAAAAAATGCGGGCGTGATTTGATGAAACAATTTCAGGATACAGAACAATCTTGTTGCTGTTGCTTTTGCCTATGGTTGCCTCGTTTGAAATTTCGAATTTTGCACCGGCAAGTAGTCCGGTTTTGGAAAAGAGCACGGCTGACATATTATTACTTTTCACCTTTAATCAACATAGAGTTTTAAATTCCCCCGGTTTTCTTTTGCCGGATGAAAGTTATGACAGGAAATACAGTTGTTGGTCGCTTTTTTGGCGGTGTGGCACTTTTGACAGTTTTCAATTTTTGGGATATTCTGGATTTTTGAGACATCGGCTGAGACTTCCACCACTTCACCCTTACTCATCTGCTGGGTTATGGGGATTGCCGTATGACAATCCAGACACTGGCTTTCCAGAATGTGGGCCCGGTGATCAAATTTTGCTCTGGTCAGAATTTTCTGATCACCATCATAGCTGACCAAACCGGCATTTGATAAGAGATGACATTCTTGACAGAGTTTCTTGTTGGCGGCGGTCAGTTTTTCGGCAAGCTGGTTGAGGGCGTTTACTTCATCCGGAGTCAGATTTGAATTTGGCCTCAGTGATTGTGAAGTTTTACCAGTGAGTAGATAAAGATTTTTATCTTTAATAAGTTTTTTGGATGACTTGATAAGCGAATCAATAACCAGCAGATCGGCCTGAATTTCTTTTTCCGGTCTTCCTCTTAACTGAGCCGTATAATCTTCCAGCACGGCAACGTATTTTTTATATTTGTCATTTACGTTTTTATTCTGGCTGTTTTCTGATGTGTATAACAGTCCGTCAACGCCCATGTCAGGGAAGAGAGTGGCTC
>JACZYS010000180.1 GCA_022570975.1 Candidatus Zixiibacteriota bacterium
AGATGTACAAGCATTTTATTATTGTTGATGTCTTGATTTCTGATTCTCTTGAAGCATCAATGATTATAGATTGTGGAGCGTCGTATTCTGCTATTTCATCAGACCTTGCAACAAGAGCGGGGTTGTGGGAGGAAAGTGACAGATTACAGTTGATAGAAAAAATTGAAATTAAAGAAAAATTTCTTATTAAAGACATGCCAATATATGTCAAAGATTTAAAAAGGCTGCAAAACTCTATTTCCGACATCAAAATAAACGGCTTTATCGGTAATTCCTTTCTAAGGAATTTCAGGATATGTGTCGATTATAAAAATAGGAGATTATTTTTCATTAAAATCTAACCCAGCTATTGCTTCATTGAGAAACTCTTGGACCATTTCGGGAGTGAATACGTAAGTATAAGTGTATTGCAATAACTGAAGGATAATAGTTTGTTAAACTGGAACTTTCAACATAATATCCAAATTGACGAAGAGAACAAAATCGTCTACAGCAAAATTTTTGGCGTCTGGCGGGGCGATACGGCTAAGGCTTATGCTGAAGACTACAAAGAGAAAGTTGCCGGGATGATTGATCAACCTTGGGCAAAATTCACCGACCTGCAAAAATGGAAGATGTCTACTCCGGAAGTTGTATCAATTTTGGGTTTGCATATGAAATGGTGCTCGGAAAATAATATGGAGTGGCAGGTTTTTGTCATCAACGACCCTATTCGCTACGGACAGCTTCAAAAGATGATTGACAAAGGAAAAGTAAGGAAGAAAACAGCCATTTTCAGAAATTCTTTTGAAGCCGTAAAATTTTTAAAAGAAAAAGGCTACACGGTCAGTTCCGTTCATATAGATTAATCTTTTTATTTTCTCTTCAAATATTTGCTGAACCATTTTTCAATCCATTGCAATCTGGCAATTCTTCTGTCCGGTCGTCCATGTCTGGAAAGACCATGAGGCTCCTCAGGAAAACGAACCATTTCCACTTTCTTATTAAGTGCCTTAAGCATTACAAACATCTGTTCCGCCTGCTCAATATGGCATCGTAAATCCTGCTCGGAGTGAATAATTAATACCGGTGTTTTTACATTCTTGAAATATGTTATCGGTGAACGTTTAACATAGTTTTCCCGGTTGGTCCACGGCCAGCCATCAAACTCGCGAGCCAAATCATAACCGATGTCAGAAGAGCCAACAAATGACAATAAATCTGATATACACCTCTGAGTGACAGCTGCCTTAAATCTGTTGGTATGACCTATAATCCAGTTGGTCATATAACCGCCATAAGACCCGCCGGTAACACCAATTCTCTTGGAATTGATGAAGCTTTGCCTCTCCATATAGTCAGCAGCGGCCATGCAATCCTGATAATCCAAATCTCCCCAACCTCCGGCGATTGAGTCTGCCCAGGTTTCGCCCCGTCCGGCACCCCCTCTGGGGTTTGTATAGAATACAACAAACCCTTTGGCCGCAAGAAACTGCATTTCATGCATAAAAGAGAAAGCATATTGTACTCTTGGTCCGCCATGAATCTGAAGAATGCCCGGATATTTTCTATTCTTATTGAAATTGGGCGGGAAGACCATCCAACCCTGAATTTCCGTACCGTCAAAGGATTTAAAATAGAGAGATTTACTGTTGCCAAGAGTAATTTCTTTTTTGAGAAATTTATTGAAGTCAGTGTGAGTCACGGCTTTTTTTTCTCCGCCATATTGTGCCGGACAGCTGATAATTTCTCCCGGATTCTTTAAGTCTGAGTAAACCAGAGCAGCTTTGCTGGTTTTGCCGTTCATGGAATAGTTTTTCAAGTGACAGTCACCTCTATAAACTCTGGTGGGCTTTCCGCCTTTGGAGGGGACATAAAAGAGGTTTGTAACTCCGGTGTCGGATGAGAGGAAATAAATTCGCTTTCCATCTCTTGACCAAAATACAGGAATCTGTCCGTGAAAATCAGAGGTGTCCGTGATTGAGTCATCGTGCACCATGCGGTCAAATCCGGGCATCAGGTCTCTTGCTTTAAGTTTAGCGCTTATCCCAACTTTCCAGACATGAATCTGTGTCACCCCCCAGGCATCATCCGGGTTATCATGTCCGGTATAGACAATAGTTTTGCCGTCCGGTGAAACTGTCGGGCAGTAAATTGGTCCCGGAACGGTCTTAATTTTTCGTTCCTTGCCGCCATTGATTGAAATTACAAAAAGGTCATCTATCAAATCATCCAAATCCTGGTCTTTAGCCCGGTTTGAAACATAAACTATCTGTTTGCCGTCTGGAGTTAAGCAGGGGGAGTGATTGTCTCTTTTCCCTTTACTGATTCTGGTCAGTTTTGCTGTGGCCAGATCAAGCTTGTAAATTTGAAAAATATCTTTTGGCAAAAATCCGGCAGCATCTAATCGAAAAAAGAACCTTGTGATATGTCTGTAAACAGGAGGCTCATTTTTCTTCTTCTTATCAGCAATAAAATGAGAGTCGTTATAGCGAAGAGCAAAAATAAGCTGCTTGCCATCGGGAGAAAATTGCATATTTGCAATATTGCCATCAAGTTCAATAATTTTTTTCTCTGCACCGCCGCTTGCAGAAATTAGATAGATTGCGGTTTTCTTATCTCTACTTGAGATAAAGGCAATTTCACTTCCATCGGGTGACCATACGGGAGCAGAATCATTAAAATCTCCGTGGGTGAACTGAGTAAGTTTGTCATTCTTGAGATTCAACAGCATGAGATTGGCAAAATATTTATTCTTTTTTTTGTCCATCCGCTCCAGAGTCAAGGCCAGGTTATCTTCGCTGGGTGAGAGTGCTATTTCAATCGGAAGAGAGAATTTAAATAGGTCAGTCTCGCTTATACTTCGCTTCTTTTTTCTGGTTGTTCTTCTGGCTAAATTTGGTGACATGAATTGTCCTTTTCTTTTCGTTCAGTTACTTTCACATTTTCAATAATATCAATTTGTTTCCGAATGTCAAATTGTCTGCAAATTAAAGTCTGTTATAAACTTACAAATAATGACAAAAATGTTTGCCATATTGAACAAATAACCATATTTTGGGGAGCAAATTTGTGTTTTAGAATTTTGAACTGACTTTTTGTTAATTAGTTTAAGATTTCTTCGATAATGAAGAAATAAGGAGGCTCAGACTTGGAATTATCAGCCCTGATAGATAAAATTACTAACTTTAACGGCGATGTAAAAGCTAAACCAAAAGACAGCAACAAACCGTTAAAAGAATACTCCGGAAAAACTCCAAAAGAGCTCAGAGCAATGCTTAAGACAATGCTTACTGCCAGAAGAGTTGAAAGAGAAGAAAAACTTCTGCTTCGCAAAGGTTACAACCGCTTCTTTATTGGCTGTGGCGGCAAAGAACTTATTGATGTATGTTTCTCAGATACTTTGAGGAAAGATGATCCCTTTTTAGGATATTATCGTAACAAAGCCTTTGACCTTCATCGCGGCTCTTCTCTCTGGGAAAAAATGCTGGAAGCAATCGGTGACTCCCGCTCACAAGTTGGCGGAATTCAAATTCCTTCACACCCGTCATACCCTCAATTTGCAATTCTTCCACAGGCCTCTCCTACCGGAGCACACGCCATGGAAGCTGCCGGATTGGGTGCGGCCATTGGCTCGCCGGTACCGATTTCTGAAAATTCTGATTTCCCCGGCGGCGCATATAAAAGGGATGCCATTGTCATGTGTGCCATAGGCGAGGGTTCAACCTCTTCCACAGAATTTGGACGGGCCGTATTTTATTCGGTATTTAATAAGTCAAAAGTAATCTGGGGTATTTACAACTGTGGATGGGCTATCTCTGTTTCGGTAGAAGAGCAATATCCCGACGGTGACCCTACTGTAGCTTACAGCGGATTGGAAAAGTATGGTTTAAAGGTCATGCATTTTGACGGTACCGATATCAAAGAAGCTCTGGCCAATGTCAAAGAAGCTGTTGAATATGCAAGAAGCGGCAAAGGTCCCATACTGGCCAATATCAAGACGACCCGCGAAGGTTCACACTCCGGTTCAGACGACCAGTCATTTTATATGGATCCGGTTGAGCTGGACTGGCATACTTACAACGACTGTATTTTGAAAACCTGCAACACACTTATCGAAGACGGCATTATCACTTCAGGTGAAATTTCAGAACTGTGGAATGAGCTTGATAAAGAAATTTCCGGGCTCTCTCAGAAAGCAGTTGAAACTTTTACTCCCAAAACAGCAGAGATAATAGCGAGTAAAGTCTACACTTATGATTTTGAGCAATGCCAGGCAACCTGGAAAAAATATCGCGACTCAATGAATGTTGACCGAGCTGAAAAATACAAAGAGTATCATCAAAAGAAATATTTCACTTCACCTGAAGTTCCTGAAAAAGTTGGTCCAATGACAATGAGATTTGCAATCAACTACACCCTTTTTGATATCTTCACCATGACCCAGGATGCCTTATTGTACGGAGAGGATGTTGCTGATTTCTCGGGACATATGATTAATGAGATAGAAAAACAGAAAGAATTAAAAGGTAAAGGCGGCGTTTTCCTTGTAACCAAAAATCTCCAGAGAGAATTTGGAAATGACCGCTGTTTTAACACTCCTTTAGATGAATCCGGAATTATTGGTCGTGCTATTGGCGACTGCTTTCAAGGTAGAAGGCCTTTCCCTGAAATTCAGTTCCTCGATTATGTTTCACCGGCCTATCAGATATTTAAAGATAAATTCTGCACCACTTACCAACGTTCAAACGGACAATGGAAAATGCCGGCTGTTCTGCGAGTAACATATGGCGGGTATAAACAGGGTGCCGGTGCTTTCTGGCACAGCGAAGGAAACCTGGGCACCTGGATGAACATTCCGGGACTGCTTGTAGTTGTTCCTTCAAATCGGATAAATCATATCTTCCAGCTAATCCATGAAGTATCTGTATATCTTTATCCTTTACTGTTAATCTTGCCATTTAATGTTTTTATAAAGAATACTTTAAAAAACTTTCCCTGATAACCACTTAATAAGAATAACAAAAATATCTAACCAACTTTCTTTAAT